>JAEUVL010000707.1 GCA_016786965.1 Chitinophagaceae bacterium | reverse complement strand
TATCAATTTTACTAATTCGGTGGTGGACAGTAAAACGGATAACAGCTTCCTGTTCCGAAACTTTTACAATGGCGGCGGGGTGGCGATAGGGGATATCAATAATGACAGTTTGTGTGATGTGCTGCTGACGAGTAACCAGGGAGAGAATAAGCTGTACCTGAATAAAGGGGAGTTTAAGTTTGAGGATATATCGTTAAAGAGCGGGATGAAGCAGGATAGTATGTGGAGTACGGGAGCGGTGATGGCTGATGTGAACAATGATGGCTGGCTGGATATCTATGTTTGTAATTCCGGGAGGCTTAACGACGGGAACCGGAGAAATAAATTATACATCAATAATAAGAACCTGTCTTTTACAGAATCGGCTGCAGCGTATGGGTTAGACCATTCCGGATTTTGCACACAGGCTACTTTCTTCGACTACGATATGGACGGAGATCTTGATTGTCTTATTATCAACAATAGCCCCTTGCCATTTAGTTCGCTGAACTATGCAGGTATGCGTGACACCGAAATTGAGCAATGGAATGTGGATGAAAAAATGAAGGGTGGTGGTAATCATTTATTCAAGAATAATGATGGACGATTTTCCGAAGTAACCAAAGAAGCAGGGCTTCATACAGGGTTGATCAGTTTTGGCCTGGGTGTATCAGTGGGAGATATTAATGATGATAACTATCCTGATATCTATGTAGGGAACGATTTCATCGAAAAGGATTATTTATATATCAATCAAAAGAACGGAACATTTACTGATAAGCTGGAAGAATATATCCAGCAGATCAGCATGTCGTCGATGAGCAGCGACCTGGCCGATATCAATAACGATGGATACCCGGAAATATTTACGACGGACATGATACCCGATGATGATTACCGGCTTAAAACAACGGGTACGTTTGATAATATTGATCTCTATTACTCAAAACTGAAACAGGGCTTGTATCATCAGTATGTAAAGAATGCACTGCAACTGAATAATAAGAACGGAACTTTTTCTGAGATCAGCAATTATAGCAATGTATTTGGTACTGACTGGAGCTGGGGGGCGGTATTCCTGGATGCTGATAATGATGGTTTGAATGACCTGTTCATTTGTAACGGGATCAATAAAGATCTTGGAGATCTTGATTTCCTTGATTTTTTTTCCAACGATGTATACCAACGAATGTTGCAAACCGGTAAGCGGGATGAAATAGATGAAGTGCTCCGGCATATACCAGTGACCCCATTATCAAACAGGGTGTTTAAAAATAATGGCCAGCTAAATTTCACA
>JAEUVL010000701.1 GCA_016786965.1 Chitinophagaceae bacterium | reverse complement strand
CAGTTTATTATTGATCACAAACATCACATTCATCGATCCGGATTCTTCAATGAACTGGTTATCTCTTCCATCCGTCCATAATACCTGGTCATAGCCTTCCTCTCTTGCCAGTTTGGTAGGGTAATAAGCACCGCCGTAATTACCACCGCACTTCGCAAAACCCGTGCCTCCCCTTGCGGCCCTTATATAATTGGTTTCCACTTTTACTTTTACAGGATGCGCAAATAATTCCGGTACCGGGCCGGTAAAGATCACGAACCTGAACTGTTCTGATATTTTGATTCCAAACTTTGCTTCACTGGCATACATAAAAGGCCGGAGATACAATGCGGCACCTGGCTCTTTCGGTACCCAGGCCCTGTCGAGTTCCACCAGCTTCATCAATCCTTCGGTGAATATTTCCCGCGGCGGTACCGCCATGCACATCCTGTCCAGCGAACGTACAAACCGTTCATAATGCCTGTCGATGCGAAAGATATTTACACGGCCGTCTGTCATGCGGAAGGCTTTCATTCCTTCAAACACTGTTTGCCCGTAATGCAATGCCAGGGTGGCAGGGTTGAGCGAGAGGTTCGCAAAAGGTACGATCATTGGTTGCTGCCATTCGCCCTTGTCATAATCACATACCAGCATGTGGTCCGCCACATACTTACCAAATTCAAGGGAGGCAAAATCCACCTCCTGTACTTTTGATTGCCTGGCTTTTCTTACTTCGATGTCCGTGAGTAGTTCCATAACGTTGGTTTTAATTGGCTATTAATAAATGTTGGTGATACAATTCTGCTCCCCGCACAGCTGTTTCAATATCAATCACCATTTTCACATTGGCCCTTTTGTACACATCATTCTCCACTTCCACATGCTGAAAGCCGATCTTCTCATATAGCTTCACGGCGCCTGCATTGAGTTTATTAGAATATAGTATCACTTTTTTGGCACCCAGCTCTTTTGCCTTAATAAAACTGGCGTAGCTGATGGCTTCTGCAATTCCTTTGCGCCGATATGAATTGTCCACTGCCATTTTAGTGAACTCATAGGTCTCATCGTCAAACTTCCGCAGTCCCACAGTTCCTGCCGGCACACCATTATACTCCGCCATCAGTATAGCGCCACCCGGTTCCAGGATGGCTTTCTCCGGGTTGGTGAGTACCCACTCATCCACGGGTTCCATTTCAAATAATTCTTCAATCCAGGCCCGGTTGAATCTTTCGAAATAAGGCTGATGCTCCGGACGATAATCCACTATTTTAATACGGTGCATGAAAAAATGGTTTCTGTTATCAATGCTTACTGCTATCATCTGTACAAACTGAAATACATTTTCTGTTTGCAGGATAATAAAATAACAAGGCAAATATTTTACTATTTCTTTGGAATAAACAGATGCAGTTTTAGTATTTTTGACTAGATCAGATGAAGAAGTTGGTAAGCGCAAAAGACCATTCGTTATATTCTGCTGTCTTCTTACTTTCCGATATCACCTGCAACTAAAAAGTAATTCTATGCCAAAAGAAACCGTTGCCACAGAAGACCATCTCTATGTACAGGTGGCAGAAGGACTGGAAAAAATGATCAGTGAAGATGTATTGAAGATCGGCGA
>JAEUVL010000696.1 GCA_016786965.1 Chitinophagaceae bacterium | reverse complement strand
ATCACACCCGTAATGAGGTGAGCATTGGGGTTTATAGTAGCCTGCTGAAAAAAGTCTTCAAAAGTTACCTGCTCATCAATGAGTTGTTGCAGTTTCTTTTCATTGAACCCGGTTAACCATTCAATTACCTGGTGCAATTCAATTTTCGTCCTCCCTTTCTTCTCCACCTTTGTCAGGTAGTGCGGATATACCGAAGCAAACTTCATTTTTGCAATACGTTCATCATGTGAGGCGATGTTGTTCATATTGATGTGCAGGTGTTTATTTCATAAATACATGTAACCAGTCTTAAAGATAAGAACTAAAGCGAAATAGAATCAGAGTGCTGAAACGCCTGCTGATAGCCGATCAATAACTGGAACTTCAGGAAGAAACATTATTTCCCCTCAGCGAAGAAATATTCCCGGTACACTGATTGGTCCGGAGAACCATAGGTCAGTTGTACTGATCTTTTCCCGGTGAGGGTAAACAAGATGGAACTGAATGTAAAACCAAAACCTCTTTCCCGGTAAGTGCGGCAGACAGGATTGTACGGGTCATCTTTTGACTGTAAAGTTTTTTTAATAAGATCAGTTGTGATCGCATTGGCTTGTTTTCCTAACCGCTCCTGTAAGGAAGCCATCCTGGCCACACTGTTGTCGGTAGCATTCTGGCCTGCCAGGTTTCTTTCAAATAATTTTTTGTACCAGGGCTTTACATCATCATTTGCCAGTGCATGGTTGGTATGGTACACAAGAGAGCTGTTTCCTCCTGCGGGTATAAAGCGAACGACCTTATTGGCCGATGCTTCAAAATCATATACACTGTCAGCAATACCCAGGATATAGTTCTGACCGGAAGCATGTTTTATTTCCTGTAAAAGACGGATCGCCTCCTTTCCATTTTGCTGGCGGAGCACTGCCCGGATGATAAAGGCAACCGGCAGCCCGTCCGTCGAACCCTTCAGTTCCAGTATCGTATTCATACACATACCGATGCCACGGGAATTCATTCCGTTCAAAGCAACAAGGCCTGCA
>JAEUVL010000672.1 GCA_016786965.1 Chitinophagaceae bacterium | reverse complement strand
TTCTTCTGTCGTAGTAGTGTTTACTATTTCCGGTTGCTGGCTTGTGGGTGTCGGGATCATCTTTTCATTACTACCGGTACCACTTATTATCAGCATCATCAGCGCACCAACTGCCACGAGCCCGGCATACAGGGCTACCTTTTTCCTGGGCAGAGTGAGAAGAGATTCGAGCAGTGCGGTCTTGTCTTTATGGGCAGGGGGCTGCCGCCAGGGGTCTTTGGTGTCGGCATCAAGCAGGGTATCGTTGAAGGAGAGATTGCTGTTGTGGATGGTATTGCCCGTGTTGACGGTTTTTATTTCCTTTTGCCAGGCAGGTATTTCTTGTTTTGTGACAGGTTTTTCTTCCGCTTTTGTTTTAAGGGTGTTGTCTTTGGAAGGAAGTGTTACATGAACGCTGCTTTTTCCATGCTGTATGGTTGCCTTATTCTCAACCGGGAGGGCATATTTTTCCTGCAATTCTTCCGGCACGGGTTTGGGCTGTGAAGATGCAGTCGAGTATGCCAGGTGTTTCAGCGAAGGGATCTCATGCGGGTGTTGCCAGCATACACTCTGGCATTCCACCCAAAGCAGGTCGGTGGGCAGCAGGCCAATACGTTCCAGGTCTTCGAGGCTAAGCGGTGTGCTTTCGCTGTTATTGCGCAGCAAGATATAGGTGTTGTTCATTTGCGGGGAGATTGCCTCTCAAAAACGAAAAATCTGTGCCTGTATCTGTAAAGAGATTGTTATTCTTTTGATGAAGGGAGTCTTTTGGGGGGAGGATCAAGGCCGTATTATAAATTATATCCTCCGTTCAAGAACAACCTGGCGTCCATCCTGGCTTATAGAGGGACCTTATTCATTTTGCGGGTGTACAACTTGTTGTAATGAGTTCAAAAGCAGTACTCTGACAAATGCAGTACAGGCAGCAGTTCAGAAATACTCTTTACCTTCATTCTAATTATGTTTACAATCTGGCAGGCATTGATTGGCCTCGTGGTGATCGTTTTAATCATCTTATTTGTCTTTCGGACAGGTGCGGTAAAAGAGGTTTTCTTATTGCCGGAAAACTACAGGGAGCTGCTTACTGATTATGTGAAATTTTACCGCTTGCTGGATGAAGAAGCAAAGGGAAGGTTTGACAAACGGGTGGAGCATTTTTTATCCGCTGTGAA
>JAEUVL010000670.1 GCA_016786965.1 Chitinophagaceae bacterium | reverse complement strand
TAATAAAGCCGGCGGTGTAGGCTGGGGACTGAATGGTAACAGTGGCATCAGTCCTGCTACCAATTTTATTGGGACAACAGATAATCAGCCCCTTATTATAAAAAGCTTCAATAATATGGTAGCCATGTTTCAGTATGGCTTCCCCAGCAATAACTACATCGGTACAAATTTTCAGCGAACTGGCATAGGCATTATTGGTACTGGGGCCCCTACTCATACGCTTGAGGTGGGTCTTGCAGATCTGTTCGGAGGTAGCCAGGGAGTTTTAGGAATACGAGGCACTAATTATATGAGCCACTTTAATTACGGTGTTAATGAAGATGTTTTTATCCGGGGTGGTAAAACGGGAAGCAATGTGCTGATTAGTGATCTGGCCGGGCTTGGTAATGTAGGTATCGGAACCAGCACTCCAGATGTAAATACAAAACTTACCCTGCAAACACCGGGAGATTATTCAACTGCATTGTCTATTCGTAACCCAAGTGGTTCGGCTGTATTCAATGCCTACGTTGGCGGACCTATAAACGGTAACACAATTTCATTAGGCACACCCGGTGCTATGCCTATTGCTTTTTACACCAACTCAGCTAATAGAATGTTCATTATGGCAAATGGGAACGTTGGCATCGGAACTGACAACCCTACAAACAAATTATCAGTAAATGGCAACATCCGTAGCAGAGAAGTAATAGTGGAAACAGCCAACTGGCCCGATTATGTCTTTGAAAATACTTATCAATTAAAGCCGTTGGCTGAAGTTGAAAAATATATCAAAGCACATAATCATCTTCCGGGCATACCAGCTGCTGCAGAGTTGGAAACTAAAGGGCTGCATCTTGGTGACATACAGAAGAAAATGATGGAGAAGATCGAAGAACTCACTTTGTATATCATTCAACAACAAAAGGAAATTGATACGTTAAAATTAAAAGTGGGTTCAATAAAATAAGACTGATACAAAATTTCTCCGTTATGAAAATATGTCGTTTTATAGTTTTATTATTGCTGTCATCAATTAGCAGCATGATGGTTTACTCGCAGGCCCCTCCGGCACCAGCTGAACTTGCTGTAAAACTGCAGGGCAAAACCAAGTTTGCTGACATAATGAATGAAGTCGATAAGTACTATCGTAGTCAGAATTTCCACAACGATAAAAGGTTATTTTCAGAATATAAAAAATGGAACCGCTGGGCCTGGTGGGCATCCCGGCATATTGATCAACAAGGTGAAATAGCATATAACCCTGCCCAATACCTCGAGCAAGTAACAACAAGGGAACAGCAAAGAAATAATCTCACTGAATCTAACACCGGCTCCTGGACGTCCGTAGGTCCTGCTACTACTTCATGGGGCAGAAACAGGGGCAGCCGGGGTATTGGTAGAATAGACAGATTGGTGTTGAACCCCAACAATAATAATATCATACTTGCGGGCAGTCCTTTTGGAGGTATTTGGCGAACCGATAATGCTGGTCTGAATTGGTATTCTATTTCAGACAAACTGCCTAATTGTGGTATTGCCGGAATAACATTCGACAGTAATGACCCTACGGGAAATACCATTCTGATTTTAACAGGGCAAAAAGTTGCAGGTAATTTTTTAGGCAATTATAATATCAATGCCAATAGTGCAGGAATATTGAAAACAACTGATAACGGAGGCACCTGGCAGAAGTTGGGTAACTCACAAACGGTATTGACTGGTTTAACTCCTAACAAACTAATCCAACTTCGGAATTTTCCTAATGTATTCTTTGCGGCCATGAGTAATGGTATTTATTCTTCTACCGACTTTGGCACTACCTGGTCGAGAGTACCCGGTACAACCACTGCGTTCGATATTGAACAGCACCCGACAAATGATGCAGTACTCTATTATTCGAGCGGTGCTTACGTTTATCGGTCAACCGATTATGGTGCAAGCTTTAACCAGCCGTCGACTTACAATCCTTCGATAGCAGTAGTATCCGCAAGTTGTCAAATTGCGGTAACACCAGATGAGCCAAACGAAGTATATTATATGCAATGCGATAATAACGTAAATGGCAATCGATTATATCGATCTACAAATAGTGGTGCGGATTATACACTAATCAATTCTCAAAATCTTGCCGTTTCGGCCCCTGCCTACAACTATGCTCTTGCAGTTAACCCTGGCAATAACAACTTCATTGCCGCAGCGGGTTTAAGTCTCAGTTCGTCATCGGATAACGGACTTACATTTGGCAACCCAACAATTGGTGTTATTAATAATCCACCTACAATACCAGCCAACTATTTACATTCGGATATTCATGACCTTGTGTATACAGCCAATGGCGCTTTACTTTATTGTGCTAATGATGGTGGCGTGGCAGTAAGCAGCGACAATGGTGTAACCTGGACTGACCGGTCCAACGGCTTACAGTGCACCCAATACTATAAAATGGAAGGTTTTGAAGGTGCCGAAAACCTATACATTGGGGGCATGCAGGATAACGGAAGCAGTTATACGACCACAGGAAGCCATATGGTTTATGTAGGCTCTGGTGACGGATATGTATGCGATTTTGTAAACACCAATAACGATATTTTCTTTATGGTGGAAAACACAGCAGTAGCCCGCTACCAGCGCAGTAACAATGCATTGGCTACAGTATCCCTAAGTATTCCTGTCGCCAACCAAAGCTTTTATCCGGATGTAATTTGCCATCCGACTAATGGAAACATCGCCTATATCGCTTACACAAATACCGTATGGCGAACCACCGATCAGGGAAGTAACTGGACACAAATTGCCACATTTAGTAACAACAACGGGTCTACCACAGTAGCGAACCGTGCTTACAATGGTGGCTTTGCAGTAAGCCCCCAACAACCTGATCGCATATATGCTGCCAGTAACAATACAGTCAGAAGATCAGATGACCAGGG
>JAEUVL010000653.1 GCA_016786965.1 Chitinophagaceae bacterium | reverse complement strand
TTTTGTAAGCAATGGCTGCTCCGTTTCGCTCCAGCTTTACTGGAGATGTATTCTCTTTACAAGCGGTAAAGACCAAAAGAACAGGCAACCATTTTAATAGCTTTTTCATTGTCCCGGTAATTTGATCAAAATTAAGTCATCCCTGGCTTTAGTGGCAGCGGGTGTTGCGATCCTCATGGGTTTCTTTGATATACCGGCCTTTCAAAGCAGAAATATTGTTCAGGTTTTTTATCTTCAGGGTATGAAATTTCACGATCGAAGTTTCCTCTTATCAATACTTTTTTTTCTTTTCGCTCCCTGCTTAACCGTATCTGGTCAGCAGCCGAACGGAGGGATCATCACCTTGAACGGAGATACGATCTCCTGTACTATTGTATTGAATCCAAAAGATGCAGACATCAGGAGCCAGGCAGGAAAAGCATACCTGTACGATTATGCCGTGGCCCTCTTCAACAATGATTCGGTCAGGATCATATATCCCGGCACTATCAGGGCCTTCTTTCTAAAAAGGAATGACCAAAATAATATTCCACCGCAGTGGTATTTTTCAGATTCCATAGATCATACACATGATATGCTGTTTAAAAAACCACAGCTGATGCGGCCGGTGTTTCTTCAGCAAGTAGTTACCGGTGGTTATTATCATCTCTGGTTTTTTGAACAGGCCGATCCCGGCTTCCGTAATGACTTTGTCTTTGTGCTGGAGGAAAGCAGCTCCGGGTTGCGCCGCTATTTCAATTCGACCCGGAAACTCAGGAAACTGCTGGGTAAATGGCCAGGCAGTGGCAACCGGCGCACCAACCATAAAGGCTGGCTGAAAGAAAAGCAGTTAATGGTCATGGATTACAATAAGTATAAGGTGGGGGAATAAATATAGAGACTTCACTGTTTATGGCCTGCCCCCATTAAAACGGATAATACGCAAGAACATTAGTATGCATTAACTTCAGTACCCCCCTTAGTTTATGGAATATCTACTGATCATCATCAAGTAATTTTTAACCCAAAATCAAACTCATGAAA
>JAEUVL010000566.1 GCA_016786965.1 Chitinophagaceae bacterium | reverse complement strand
TCGAGATCAAAATCCAATGTTGGCGTAACGCTGAATTGTGCCAGCGCATGTTTTATGGCCGCCTGTACAAAAGCATAGATGATCTTTTCATCTTCAAATTTTATTTCCTGTTTGGTAGGATGCACATTCACATCCACAACCGCGGGGTCGAGATCGATAAAGAGTACATACATCGGGAAACTATCCGGGGGGATCATTTCCTGGTATGCACTCATTACGGCATGGTTCAGGTAAGGACTTTTGATAAAACGGTTATTTACAAAAAAATACTGATCGCCTCTTGTTTTTTTGGCCGTTTCTGGCTTTCCCACAAAGCCATAGATGTTCATATAGTCGGTATCTTCTTTTACCGTAACGAGCCTGGCATTGTAATTATTTCCAAGCAATTGCACAATCCGTTGTTTTAAACTACCGGCTTCCAGGTGAAATAATTGCTGGTTATTAGCTGTCAGGGTAAACAGAATTTCTGGAAATGACATCGCCACCCGGGTAAATTCGTCCACGATATGGCGCATCTCAGCTGCATTGCTTTTCAAAAAATTCCTGCGGGCAGGCACATTGAAGAATAAATTCTTCATAGCGATGCTGGTACCAACAGGTGTGGCTACCGGTTCCTGTCTTTTTACCACACTATTCTCTACTTCTATGTAAACGCCTGTTTCATCTTCTGTTCGTTTGGTCTTCAACTCTACTTGTGCCACAGCAGCAATGGAGGCAAGTGCTTCACCACGGAAACCCATGGTACGTATATGAAAGAGGTCGTCAATACTCTTTATTTTAGAGGTAGCATGACGCTCAAAACTCATCCGGGCATCCGTTTCACTCATACCGCTGCCGTTATCAATTACCTGTAAAAGTGATTTACCAGCATCGTTGATGATAAGTTTGATCTCGGTGGCACCGGCATCCACTGCGTTTTCCAGCAATTCCTTGACGGCGCTGGCCGGCCGCTGAATTACTTCTCCTGCGGCTATCTGGTTAGCAATGTTATCTGGTAAAAGAGTGATCTTATCTGGCACAAAATCAGGTTTAGCCGTCAAAAATAGTGAATTGATTTTTAAGCAAGTCTTGGCGAAACCTTTCCCTCAAAAGGTTTATTTTTAGTACTTCTTTAAATGCTATAACACTTACAGAATGAGACTAATAAAAGCGGTATTATACCTTTCATTGTTCATACCCGTGATTGCTTCAGCACAGTATAAAAGCAAGCTGGATAAAAACCAGTGGGTGGACAGTGTGTTCAACAGTCTGAATGAGGATGAGAAGATCGCCCAACTGATGGTGATAAGGGCCCATTCTAACCTGGGTGCCGACCATATAGCCAAAGTAACGAACGACATTAAGCAGTATAATGTCGGCGCTTTGTGTTTTTTTCAGGGAGGACCAGTACGGCAGGCTAATCTTACCAATTTTTATCAAAGCATTGCTAAAACACCCCTGATGGTGACCATCGATGGCGAATGGGGATTGGGTATGCGGCTGGACAGTGTGACAAAATTTCCTTTTCAGTTGACAATGGGTGCCATTAATGATGAAAATCTTGTATACCGCACGGGGCTGGCTATTGGCGAGCAATGCAAGCGATTAGGCGTACATGTGAACTATGCGCCGGTGGTGGATATTAATAATAATCCTGACAACCCGGTGATTGGCTATCGTTCTTTTGGTGAAGATAAAGACAAGGTCTCCTTGTTTGGTGTGGCAATGATGAAGGGAATGCAGGATGCCGGAATTATGGCTTGCGCTAAACATTTTCCCGGCCATGGCGATGTATCAGTGGATTCACATCACGATCTGCCCATAATTAATAAAGACATGACGGCGCTGGATTCTATGGAGCTTGTTCCATTTAAAGCCGTGTTTGATGCAGGTATCGGTAGTGTGATGATCGCACATCTTTATATTCCTGCTATTGATAACACAGCTAACAGGGCAACTTCTATTTCTAAAGGTAATGTTACTGATCTGCTAAGAAACAGCCTGCACTACAATGGGCTTACTTTTACGGATGCATTGGAGATGAAAGGAGTGACCAAGTTTTTTCCGGGAGGAACCATTTCTGTAGAGGCCCTCATAGCTGGCAATGACATGCTTTGTTTACCGGCCAGTGTACCCGAATCAATAGAGGCGGTTAAAAAAGCTATTGCAGACAGAAAACTGACCTGGGAAGATATTAATGCTAAACTGAGAAAGGTACTGGCGGCCAAGTATAAGCTGGGGTTGACACAAACACAGTATGTGGATACTAAAAATCTGCTTGAAGAATTGAACACCAAAACAGATGCTATCCGGGATGAAATAGCCCGGCACAGTATTACATTGTTAACAGAGGCAAAAAATACGGCATCAAGAACGGACTATGCCACCATACCATTAAATGCAGCCCGCAGCTATGCGGGTGAAAATAAGAGCCCTGGCAAAGTTGCTTATGTAGGAATCGGTGTAACAGAACTTACAGAATTCGGGAAACGGGTACATGATGATTTTGATGCAAATACTTTTCTTTTTTCTTATAAAGACGGACCGGAGAAAGCAGCTGAGATACTCAAAGAGGTAAAGAAGGATGGCAAGTATGACGCAATCATTATTGGCATACACAACTATGCTAATAAGCCAATGGATAATTTTGGTTTTAACGCTGCTGCACTAAAGCTGTATAAAGACCTGAATTTTATTAAGACCATCACCTTTACGTTTGGTAATGTACTTGCGAACAAAAATTTTTGTGATGCCTGGACATTGGTAGCCTGCTACCAGGACGATGCGATCACTCAACAGGCGGCTGCCGACCTGCTGGAAGGAAAGTTTTCAGCAAAAGGTCGGCTGCCGGTGTCAGTTTGCAGGTTTAAGTATGGTGCCGGTATTGTAAAGGCAGGCGCTACGCCTTCGGAAGGGCTGGTAAAAAAAAAGTTAGCACAGATTGATTCAATTGCCCTTGAGGGTATAGCACAAAAAGCATTTCCAGGTTGTGTAGTGCTTGCTGCACATAAAGGCACTATTATTTATCATAAGGCTTTTGGAAAATATGAATATGATTTTTCTCCGGCCATGAGCCCTGAAAGTATTTTTGACCTCGCTTCCGTGACCAAGATATCAGCCACCACTGTTTCGGTAATGAAACTATTCGAAGAAGGAAAGTTAGATCTGGGAAAAACACTTGGTGATTATTTGCCCTGGACAAAAGGCACTAACAAATCCGGGCTAAACATCAAGGACATTTTGCTTCACCAGGCTGGCCTGGTTCCTTTCATAGCTTTTTATAAAGAAACAATAGATACCAATACAGGAACTCCTAATCCCATTATTTATGCCAGCAAACCACAAAAAGGATATGGTGTAAGAGTGGCTGAGAATATGTATATGCGCAATGACTGGACAGATACCATGTTCAGCCGTATCCTAAAAAGCCCCTTGGGGCCTAAGAACAAATATGTGTACAGCGATAATGATTTTATTTTTTTAGGAAAGATCATTGAAGAGATAACCGGGCAAACACTTGACCAATACACTCAAAAAACTTTTTATAACCCGCTTGGAATGTTTTCTACTGGTTTTAAGCCACGTAGCCGTTTTCAACTTGAATGCCTGGTACCTACGGAAACGGAAAAGCATTTCCGGCAGCAAACAACACGAGGCGATGTGCATGATGAAGGAGCCTCTATGTTTGGCGGAGTGGCCGGTCATGCGGGTTTGTTTTCAAACGCATATGATTTATCATTGCTCTACCAGATGTTGCTAAATGGCGGGGAGCTAAATGGTAAACGATACTTAAAGCCGGAGACTATCAAACTCTTTACTTCTTACGGAACAGATATCAGCAGAAGGGGATTAGGCTTTGACAAACCGGAAAAAGATAATGCTACTCGAAAAGAACCTTACCCGTCTTTACTTGCTTCGCCAGAAACATTTGGTCATACCGGTTTTACCGGCACTTGCGTATGGGTAGATCCTACCAATGAGCTGGTCTATATTTTTCTTTCCAATCGGGTGTACCCAACAAGGAATAACAGTAAACTTTCTCAATTATTAATAAGGGGCAGGATACAGGATGCGATATACGGAGCACTCGGAGTGGATAGATAAATTACCAAAAGGAAAGACCCCCTCCGTTACCGGATGAGGTCTTTTGCTGTTAGCATCGGTCTTAGTGGTAAACCACCACTTTTTTAGCAGCTAATTCTCGCCCGCTGCTGTTCACTACTTTTACAATGTAAACGCCGGCTGTATAAGATCTGGTTGTAAGATCAACTACTATAGAGCTGTAAGTAAGCCTTGTAGTAAACGCTCTTTGGTAAATCAATTGACCGGCAGCATTGAATACCATGATAGTAGCGGGTTCCCCGGTTTGGTTATAATAACGGGCCTCAAAGAACCCTTTGTTTGGATTAGGATAAACCCAGAGATTTTCAGACGGTGTGCCATTCATCAAATAATCATTCGATGTTATTACACAGCCATTAGGATCAGTATATACGGCACGGTAAGTACCTATTCCTTCCACTGTGACAGGCGTAATGGTGCTACCGTTAACTCCTGGCAGAACAGAGCTGTTCCAAAACCAGGTAAAGTTTCCACCCGGCGGGTTTACATTAGCAGTCAGTGTTGTTTGCTGTCCCGGTATCAAAGATGAATACAGAGCTGCCGAAAGTGTGATCGTTGGCAAAGGATTTACATACAAGGTAGCTGCATTTGAATTAACAACAGTACACAATCCTGTAAGCACCACTCTGAATGTGTTGGTGTTCAT
>JAEUVL010000472.1 GCA_016786965.1 Chitinophagaceae bacterium | reverse complement strand
CGTTTTTACCAGCCGCATGGGCGATTCATAAAAAATCATCGTCCTTTCTTCTTCCGCTAATTGCTTAAGCAGGGTTTGCCGTCCTTTTTTTAGCGGTAAAAAGCCTTCAAAACAAAACCGGTTGGTGGGAATGCCGCTATTCACCAATGCCGGTACAAACGCAGTAGCACCGGGCAAACATTCCACCTTCACCCCTACTTTGATACACTCTCTTACCAATAAAAAAGCCGGGTCTGAAATTCCCGGAGTACCAGCATCTGTTACGATTGCCATTTTCTTGCCTTCCAATAATTGACTAACTAAGTGTTGGAGTACCTTATGCTCGTTATGCTGATGATAAGGCGAAAGTTGTTTGGTGATCTGGTAATGATTAAGCAGGTGAGACGTAGTTCGGGTATCTTCTGCGAGGATAAGATCCACCTCCTTCAGCACTTCAATGGCCCTGAGGGTAATGTCTTTCAGATTTCCGATGGGAGTGGGAACCAAATACAACATTGCTAATT
The DNA here is from genome assembly GCA_016786965.1 of Chitinophagaceae bacterium. GTDB lineage: Bacteria > Bacteroidota > Bacteroidia > Chitinophagales > Chitinophagaceae > JJ008. The sequence goes on along the minus strand of JAEUVL010000472.1, from coordinate 8,912 downwards.
CGTTAATTGGTTTATCAGGGTAAAGTGCCCGGAGTGGCTATTTGTTAAAGAACCCTATTTACAAGTTAACCAATAAACTAATTAACATTTATTTCAAAATACTCCATCACCGGGTTGCTCAATAATTTTTTACTGGCTTCTTCTGCTATAGCCTTCGCCTTTTCGGGAGTGTCAGCATTTACCTGCAGGGTAATATTCTTACCGATGCGCACATCCTCCACACCATGTAATCCAAGATTAGCCAATCCGCCCATTACGGCTTTGCCTTGCGGATCTAATAATTCTTTCAGCGGCATTACTTTTATTTGAACTGTATAGGTCATGCTGTTTTACTTTTAAAGAGCAAAGATATGAGAACGTAGGCAAGCACTATCGCAGGCACGGCCAGCCACTGTAAAATAAAAATGGCTGCCAGCGATATGAGGGCCAGCAGATACTTTGGCATATTGTTCTTAACACTGAAGTCTTTAAATTTCAGTGCCATTAAAGGAATAGAAGAAACCATCAACCAGGAAAACAAAGCAACCAGGCCTAGCAAAAACCATTTGTTCAACAGAAGGTTTTGCACCCAAGGTTCATTCACATTCCAATATATAAGTGGAAGCGAGGCAAAAAACATTCCTACGGTTGGCACAGGCATCCCTTTGAATGAATAAGACTGGCTGGTGTCAAGATTGAAACGGGCCAGGCGCCAGGCTGCTGCACAAGGGATAATAAAGGCCGGCAGCAGCCATAAAAAAGAAGCATCAAGCCCGCCTTCTTCCCTGGCCACACTCAGGCGAAGAAACTGGTAAACGATCATTCCGGGAGCTACACCAAAGCTTACCAGGTCCGATAGAGAATCCAATTGTTTGCCCATTTCAGATCCTGCTTTCAGTAAACGGGCCACAAAGCCGTCGAGAAAATCAATGACTGCTGCAAGGCCAATGAACAAAGAAGCTAACCATATTTTTTCGGGTACTACCAGAAGTGGGGCTCCTTCTTCATCTGTAGCTGAGATAATGCCATTTTGCAAAATGAATACAATAGCCAGACAACCGAAAAAAAGGTTGAGTAATGTAAAAATATTAGGGATGTTCTTCATGCAGGAAAGGTAATTTTATTTTTTCATCAGGCTTTCTATCTCCTCCACCGTAATGGGGATATTCTTCATCAGGTCTTTATTGCCATTCTTTGTGATCCAAAGATTATTTTCAATACGTATGCCCATTTGTTCTTCCTCAATATAAATACCGGGCTCTACAGTAAATACCATTCCGGCCTTGATCGGCTCTGTTCTTGTTCCCAGGTCGTGCACATCAATGCCTAAATGATGAGAAATGCCATGATACAGATATTTGCGGTAAGCCCTGTTTTCAGGGTCTTCATTTTTAACATCGGTCTTTTTCAACAGCCCTATCTTCAAAAATTGTTGAGTGGCTTCTTCTCCTACTTTATCAGTGTAGTCAATAATACTAATTCCCGGCTTCAATATACTCTTGGCATAATCATGCAGGTGAAGACAGGCATTGTACACTGTTTTTTGCCTGCGGGTAAATTTGCCATTTACGGGTACCGTCCTTGTTAGGTCAGCACAATAACCCCCATATTCAGCTCCAAAATCCATCAATATCAATTCGCCGTCCTTACACTCTGCGTTATTACTTACATAATGCAAGGTTCTTGCCCTGTCACCACTGGCGATGATGCTTCCGTAGGCCGGCCCGGTAGCCCGCTGGCTCAGGAAAGAATGGAAAATTTCTGCCTCTATCTCATATTCCATCACACCCGGTTTGATGAAACGCAGTAACCGGCGGAATGTATTCTCTGTTATATCAATAGCTTGCTGAATCACTTCCACCTCTGGCGCTGTTTTAATACCACGGAGGTCTTTCATGATCCTCGCAGCCCTCAGATAATGGTGCAACGGATAGCGGCTCCTCATTTCATCTATGAAACGGTAATCTCTTGTGCGCAGCAAGTTCGCCTTCCGGTCATTTTCATTACTGTCAAGATAGATATTGTCAGCGAGGTGTATCCAGGGTTGCAATAACCCATCAAGACTGTCCAGCCACACGATCGTTTTAATTCCGCTAATGGCCTGGGCCTCGTTTACCCGTAATCTTTTGCCATCCCATTTTTCTTTAAGCTCATTGGGCCGAACGAGGACCAGTATTTCCCTGTACTTGGGGTCTGGGTTATCAGGAAAAAGAATAACCATGCTGTCCTCCTGCGAAATACCGCTAAGCCAGAATAGGTCGCTGTTTTGTTTAAACTGATAGATCGCATCGCCGTTTGAAGCCACTTCATCATTACTAACAAAGATGGCAATAGAATTCTTTTGCATTTGGGCAGCAAATCGCTCCCTGTTTTTAATAAATATCTCTGGGTTAAGGGGTAAATATTTCATAAGCTGAAGGTGGTTTTAGGCTTGGTTAATTGGTTGATTTACAAAATGGCGCTTAAAGATAACAACCAATCATATCAGCCAAATATATTTCATCACAAAAATGAAAAACAAAGACTGAAATGAACAGCTTCAAAAGAAAACCTGTTACTTTTTGTTTTAATCCAATACTCCAATAAAAAATTGAACAGGTAAAACCTAGTTCGTCAAAATTTTAGCTTGCTATTAATGTGTAAAACTAACACCTGTTTGTTTTTCGATTGGATTACCTCTTACCTTTGTGACTTCAACAAACGATGATTGCTATTATGTCAGTGCCTACTATCCCCTTTCCAACGAAAAACCTTCTTAAAAGTGGATTAAACAACACCGAATCCATTCATTATCAATCAACTCCCGAAGAACTCGTGCAAGATACGCTCCGGATAGGTGAAGGCGTGTTGAATGATACCGGTGCCCTGGTGATCCAGACTGGTGAGTTTACGGGCCGATCACCAAAAGACAAATTCATTGTAAAAGATGAAACTACGGCCGACTCTGTACACTGGAACGATTTCAATATCGCCATCGAGCCAAAGTATTTCGATATTATTTTCAACAAAGTATCTGCATATTTAGAACAACTTCCCGAAATATGGGTAAGAGATTGTTACGCCTGTGCTGATCCCCGCTTCCGGCTTAACATTCGAATTACCAATGAAAAGCCCTGGAACAATTTGTTTGCTTACAATATGTTCCTACGTCCCTCAGATGAAGAATTGGAAACCTTTGAGCCGGAGTGGCAAATACTCAGCGCCCCGGGACTAAAACTTGACCCTAGAGAATGTGGTACCCGCCAATCAAATGCAGCAGTAGTCTCTTTCAAACATAAAATGATACTGATAGCCGGCACCGGCTACACCGGCGAAACCAAGAAAGGCATTTTCACCATCCTCAATTATATTTTGCCTCACCAAAAAAAGGTGCTCAGTATGCACTGTAGTGCTAATATGGGTGCTGATGGAGATACAGCCATTTTCTTTGGCCTCAGCGGCACTGGTAAAACAACCCTGAGCGCAGACCCTAACCGTAAACTTATTGGTGATGATGAGCATGCCTGGACAGACGACAATATCTTCAACTTTGAAGGCGGCTGTTATGCTAAGACAATTAATTTGACTGAAGAAAAGGAGCCAGAAATATACCATGCCATCCGCCCTGGTGCCCTGGTGGAAAATGTTACTTTTTATCCTGGTTCCACTAAGATCAATTTTGATGATGGTTCAGTAACAGAGAATACCCGTGTTTCTTACCCACTGCATTTTATCAGCAATGCCATAGAGCCATCTATTGGCAGCTTACCAAAAAATATTTTCTTTCTTACCTGTGATGCATTTGGTGTATTACCTCCTATTTCCAAGTTAACCCCAGGCCAGGCGATGTACCAGTTCATTTCAGGTTATACCGCTAAAGTTGCCGGTACTGAACTCGGCGTAACAGAACCCAAACCTACTTTCAGTGCCTGCTTCGGTGCACCATTCCTTCCTTTGCACCCAGGCAAGTACGCAAAAATGCTGGGGGATAAAATGCAGGAACATAAAGTAAACGTATGGATGATCAATACCGGCTGGACGGGTGGCCCCTATGGCACAGGTAGCCGCATGAAGCTGAAATACACCCGAGCCATGATCACCGCAGTATTGGACGGGCAATTGAACGACGTGGAATTTGAGACAGATCCTGTTTTTGGTGTAGACATTCCCAAAGAATGCCCCAATGCTCCAACAGAGGTGCTGAACCCCATAAATACATGGGCCGACAAAGCGGCCTTCCGTGAAAAAGCAAAATACCTGGCAGGGTTGTTTGTAAAGAATTTTGAAAAGTATGCCGATGGCGTGACAGAAGAAGTACTGGCCGCAGCGCCAAAAGCTTAGTATAAAAGTTTTGGACGGTTTTTATTATTTCCCCCATCCTGAAAACAGGATGGGGTTTTTCTTTTTTTTAACGCAGAAACAGGGAACTTAAATAACTTTTCTGCCGACTTTACGTTGATATTACTTCATGAAATACCTGTATTCAATAATTACTATTTTATCATTCCTGCTGCCTGCCACCAGCAATGCCCAGGGAAACAACGAAGATGTACTGGCCTGGAGTGCCACCCGAAAACTTACCTGGGCAGACTATAAAGCCAAACCTGATCCCAACAGTGATGCTGCCGCTTCCACCACCACTTACCTCAGTATTGAATACAATATCAACAGCAACAGTTTTAGCTACAAAATAAAATCCCGGTTCTCAAAAGACCGTTCATGGGGGCGGCACAAAGACGCCTATATCCTGAGTCATGAACAGGGCCATTTTGATATTGCAGAAATTTTTGCCAGGAAGTTGCACAAAGAAATGAGTGAATACAAATTCAACTCCCGTACTTATCAGAAAGATTTTAAAAAAATCTATGAAAAGGTAACTGATGAAAAGGAAGAGATGCAAAACGATTACGACAGGCAAACCCGCCACAGCATCAATAAAGAAAAACAGGCCGAATGGTTGCTGAGGATCGAGAAACTGCTGGACGGCTATGCAGCATATGCCAATTACTAAAGTTCAAGGGAGAGGCTGACCAAAGATTTCACACAGAAACCATCCTGTATAGAAGGGAACCACTTCCCCGACAATTTTAATACCCTAACCACTTCCTCATACTTCTGGGCCGGAGCGGTACTTAATAAAGTGTATCCAGAAAGGTCGCCGTTCTTATCTACCTGGAAACGAACTTCGACGGTATGTTTTCCTTTGAAACCTTTATCCAGGTTTTTCTTTGCAAATTTTTTCCATTCATCCTCTCCACCGGGATAATAGGCCGACTTTGCTGACCGGTCGAAGATACCGTTATCATCCTGTTCATTCAGATTGTACTTACAGGAACAAGTAAACTCCCGAATGGAGTATGACGTGTCTTTGTATTCTTGTGAATACACTATTATTGGAGATAATAAGCAGAAAAGAAAAATGGCTATTTTCATTTACTCAACAGTAATGGTAAGTGGTTGGAATCGATATGCTTTTATGATTCGCCCATTTTGAATAGCTGGCTCCCATAATGGAGATTTTTCAATCATATGCATACTGGCTTTTTCCAAAAACTGTTGTCTGGGTTTTCCTTCTGCCTTTACCGCAAACACTTTACCAGCTGTATCAATCATGAACATTAAACCAATAGTGTAAGTGTCTTTTTTAATGCCTTGCCTACTTGCAGAATCACTTATAAATTGAAGATTTTGTAAGAGGAAGTTTTTAAAAGCAACATCTCCACCGGGAAAAGTAGCTTCCTTTTCCACCTTGTCATAAATACCCTTTTGTGTATTTCTCTTATTAGGAGAAGGGGGTGGCTTTATTGAATCCACCTGTGAAAAAGATATCCCTTGTATTAGAAATAAAAAAGCTGTAAGTAATCCGCACTTCATACACTAAGTACTTTAAAACAATCCATACAATTGTGCATCCACTTTCCGGATGATCTCTCCAAAATCTTCATCTTTTTCACCAAACTTATTTTTGTCCACGTCGATCACCAGCAGCGGACCTTCTTTGTACTCTGCGATCCATTTGTTGTAATACTCGTTCAGTTTTTTTAGATAATCCAGGCGGATATTTTCTTCATACTCTCTTCCTCTTTTCTGAATTTGTCCTACCAGGGTAGGTACTGAAGCGTTAAGGTAGATCAGCAGATCAGGTGGCTCCACCAATGTTTTCAGTGTTTGAAAAAAATGAAAGTAATTATCAAAATCCCTTTTGCTCATCAATCCCATTTCATGAAGGTTGGGAGCAAAGATGTTCGCATCTTCATAGATCGTCCGGTCCTGGATAACGGTTTCTGTTCCTTTTTGTATTTCCACCAATTGCCGGAGGCGGCTGTTCAGAAAGAATATCTGCAAGTTGAAACTCCAGCGGGGCATATCCTCGTAAAAATCCATCAGGTAAGGATTATGGTCCACATCTTCAAAATTGGGTATCCATTTGTAATGCTTGCTCAGCATTTCGGTCAGGGTCGTTTTCCCGGCTCCGATATTGCCGGCCACTGCGATGTGTTTTGGTTTTTTTGCTTTTGCCATAACTGGATAGATTCCACTATTAAATTACAAATCCCGATTCGGGAAGCGTCAAAGTAAACCTCTTTTTTGGAATTTGAGATTTTAAAGGTTGGATTTTTAGAAATAATTGAGTCCGATCGCCTCCCGTACCAGCTCCATCGTAGCGGCGGCACTTTTCCGGGCTTTTTCGGCCCCTTTTTCCATTACTTCTTTCAGGTAAGCAGGATTATTACGAATCGATTCTGCCTTTTCACGAATAGGGCCAATGAATTTCACCATGTCCTCGCCCAATTGCTTTTTCATATCTCCATAGCGAATGGTGCAGTTGTTATAATCGGTTTCAAATTTATCAATGACGTCTTGCCCGCTTACCAGTTTCATCAGGCTGAATACGTTTTGAATGATCTCCGGTTTGGGCGAGTTAGGCTCTGTGGGGCCACTATCGGTCTTTGCCTTCTTCACTTTATCCATAATAAGCTTATCATTATCCGACAGGTACAAAGTCGCATACTGGTTCTCGCTTTTACTCATCTTACCTGCTCCATCCAGGCTGGGCACCTTTACCAGTTCATCACCATAGTTGAAAGCCTGCGGCTCAGGGAATACATCACCATATCGGTGATTGAAACGGTTGGCAAAAGTTCTTGCCATCTCCAGGTGTTGTTCCTGGTCTTTTCCTACCGGCACATAAGAAGCCCGGTGCAGGATAATATCGGCAGTTTGTAACACAGGATACGTCAGTAATCCAGCATTTACATTCTCCGGATGCTGGCGTACCTTATCTTTAAAGGTTACCGTCTTTTCAAGTTCCCCTTTATAAGCCAGCATATTCAGATAGAGATACAATTCGGCCGTCTCATATACATGGCTCTGGCAAAATAACGCTACCCTGTCGGGATCCAACCCACAGGCGATATTTTCTGATAGTACCCGGTGCACATTCGTTTTTAGCTCCTTCGTATCCGGGTGGGTGGTCAGTGAATGAAGATCGGCCACCATAAAGTAGCACTCAAATTCCTCCTGCATCCGCACATAGTTCCGCACTGCCCCGAAATAATTTCCAAGGTGTAAAAATCCAGTCGGGCGAATCCCACTCATTACTATTTTTTTCTGCATTTCCATGAGGTGGCGAAGATAATAAAATAGTCAGGAGTCCAATGTCTTTAGTCGATGCAATACGTTTCCCTTAGAACGGGTCTAACTGATGACTCCAGACTAAAGACTAAGAACTATCTTTGCTTTATGCAGGTAAATGATTCAATGGTGGACAAATTGGCCCATCTAAGCCGGTTGCAGTTCAATGAAACAGAAAAAGCTGAGATCAAAAATGATCTCCAGCGGATGATCGGGTTTGTAGAAAAACTAAATGAAGTGCCGCTGGATGGAGTAGAGCCAATGCTTTTCATGAGCGATGAAGTGAATGTACTCCGAGAAGATGAGATCAAGGGGTCAGTAAGCCGGGAAGAGGCGCTAAAAAACGCACCGCTGCACGATGAACAGTTTTTCAAAGTGCCCAAGGTTATTAAAAACCCCAAATAAAAAAAGCCCAAATTCCAGTTACTTTCTTCAACAATGGAATTTGGGATTTGCAGCCGGAATTTATGAATAGCATTATACATCTCGATACTATCCTCAAAAGCTACTTCATGGGCAAGCAGGAATTGCAGGTGCTGAAGGGCTTGTCGCTTGATATTTATAAAAATGAGTACGTAGCGTTAATGGGGCCTTCCGGTTCCGGCAAAAGTACCCTGATGAATATCATTGGTTGCCTGGATACGCCCAGCGGAGGTACTTATATTTTGAACGGGCATGATGTGAGCAAAATGGAAGATAATGCACTGGCAGAAATTCGTAACCGGGAGATCGGTTTTGTATTTCAGCAATTCAATTTGTTGCCCAGGTTAACCGCTCTTGAAAATGTGGCCCTGCCATTAGTATATGCAGGCATGGGTAAAAAACTGCGCAATGAAAAAGCTATGCATGTATTGGAAATGGTAAGCCTCACAGACCGCAGCCATCATAAACCCAACGAGCTTTCCGGTGGTCAATGCCAGCGGGTAGCTATTGCCAGGGCGTTAGTAAATGACCCCTCCATCATCCTGGCAGATGAACCAACCGGCAACCTGGACACTAAAACATCTTATGAGATCATGGAGATCTTTGACCACATTTATAAAACAGGCAACACCATCGTAACGGTGACCCATGAAGAAGATATCGCCAACCATGCCCGGCGGGTGGTAAGACTGAGAGACGGGGTGATCGAAAGCGACAAAATGAATCAAACAGTAACTATGCATGGTGTATAGTCATATTAGCAACAGTATTTGAAGCTTATTTAAACATTACCCTAGTTCGTTTCGTTATAATAAAAACCTGAACCAGGTTCGGCTGTCTACCATTAACCCCAACCATTGAATATTTCTCACTATGGCAATGAAAATCTACACCAA
>JAEUVL010000471.1 GCA_016786965.1 Chitinophagaceae bacterium | reverse complement strand
AATAGTAAGGATCTTCAGTATTTTTTTATGGATACAAAGTTACGGTTGAGCAATTCAAAAAAGAAAATCGATGTGAACCTGGACATAACCAATCTGTTTAACGTGAAAAATTATATTCGTTACGCAATTACTGCTAACCGTCTCATACAGGATCAGTACACCATAAGGGGCAGGATGATCATATTAAGAGTAGATTATTATTTTTAAAAGGGAATAGTGTGAAATGCCAGGTATAAGTCACTGCGAACAGCCCTTATTAATTTATCAGTCACCGCCTCCACACCCTCCACAGCCAGAACAGCCACTATCACCGCTGCTGCAACCGGAAGAATTACCATCACTACTGCCACAACCACTGTCAAAGGAGGAAGAGTATTCATTATAAGAATTCCAGCTACCACACCCACCACTGCATCCTCCTCCGCAACCACTTGAATTACTTCTGTTGTCCATTGTTCTTTTATTTACTTCTGTCAGGAGGTCTTTGTCAATAATATCCCATTTTTCAAAAGGAATATTCACCAGCAAAAAGAGATTTCCTTTTAGCTGTTTCGCTATTCCCAGTAATTCCTCCCTGTTTTCTTCTATAAGTACGGGCAAGGTCTTTTCCAACTGGATCATCTCCTTATTCAATCGTTCTTTAACTGATTCACCTTCAGTTGTAATAGTAATTTTTCCACCGAGTCGTTGGAAGAAGTTCTGCTGCACCAATCCCTGCAATGCAGGGCTTTTGCAAACCTGCCGCACAAACCTGGTTTTGGTGATGGTGTGTTTGTAAGCCAGTTGTACCAGGTGCCTGAACAATAACTTGGTGGTGGGATATTTTTCAAAGGCCCGGGTGAAACCTTCCTCATGAGGCAGCGGGGCATAGGTGAGATAGTTTTTACCAGGCACGACATACTTATCAGCACGGGTATTGTTAAGCTCGTCACTGGGTGGTAACTCCGTTTTAAGTACTTGTTTAGTAAAAAGATCGATGAAAGTAAGTTTTAAAAACTGCCGGAGAGTTGGGAAAGTACCTTCGGTAAGGAGTAATATTTCTGCCGGGGTAAAACGGGAGAGGGTGGTCATTTCTTTTTGAAGGTAAAACGTTTTTTGATAATCCAGTTCTTGTCCAAATTAATTCTCTGAAAATTAATATTACGAAATCGGATATTATCAGGAGGCCAGTAATCTGCAGGCGGGCGATGTTCAAATTCTTTTGTATACAGTTCTTTAGTAAGCTGGTACCAGTTGGTAAACTTGTCTTTTTCCTGCTTCCCGCCCTTAGTGGGGCCATGGTGAATATCCCGGCCAAGGGTGTTTCTACAAAAATCCACCCAATATGAGCGGGTGTAGATCAGGTGCAGGTGCCATACCTGGTCTACTTCATCGGAAGGAGTCAGAGGATGGGTTGCAATACAAAGCAGATACATGAATTTTTTATATTCTTCCACTGCAGCAAGACTGTAGTCTAAAGTCCAGCCATTTTCTTTTGCAAGGCGCTCCGTGAAGGTATATGCAGCACCGGGAGCATCCAATTGGAAGGCACAGATCTTGCTCCAAAGTTCAGATTGCTGCATAATGTATATCTGGGTAGTTTAAAGATATTACAATGATTAGCAATTGCCTTGCTGTAGAAAAGAATATTCAGTAAAACATTTTTACCGGTGCAATTACTTTATCCTTTCAAATTCAGCTTTATCTGTAATTCATCAAACTGTTTCTCATCAATTGTGGCAGGCGCATCAAGCATCACATCTCTTCCGGAATTATTTTTTGGGAAGGCAATGAAGTCGCGGATGCTTTCGCTGCCTCCAAGTATTGCACAAAGTCTGTCGAAACCGAAAGCAATACCACCATGCGGCGGAGCTCCATATTCAAAGGCTCCGAGAAGGAACCCGAATTTGTGGAGTTGCTCCTCTTTATCCATACCCAGGGCAGCAAACATTTTCTCCTGTAACTCCCGCTGGTAGATTCTGATCGAACCTCCGCCTATTTCGTTTCCGTTTAGCACCATATCATAGGCATTGGCCTTTATATTAGCATAAGGATGCTTCAGGTACTCGGCTGCATTTTCAATCACGGGATTATTGTTGATCATTGTTTCTATCTGTGCAGGCTTGGGCGATGTGAATGGATGGTGACGGGCCACCCACCGGTTTCCTTCTTCGTCGTATTCAAACAACGGAAAATCTAGTACCCACAGTAATTTGAATTCCGTATCCTTTCTTAATCCCAACCGGTTGGCCATTTCCATACGCAGATCGCTGATAGCTTTGCGGGTTCTTTCTTCTGCG
>JAEUVL010000441.1 GCA_016786965.1 Chitinophagaceae bacterium | reverse complement strand
ATAGGCAGCCTGGTGTTTGGCGGCGGGCAGGTGCTGATCCCAATGATGTATGAACAATGGAGTGTACGTCCGGAGGCAATGAAAGAAAAAAAAATGCGGGAAGACATAGATGTGATTCAAATTGATGAAGAAAAAATGCTGACCGGTATGGGAATAGTGAGGGCTATGCCCGGCCCTGTTTTTTCCATTGCCTCCTTCACTGGTGGAATGGCTTTAAAAGACATGGGAACAGAAATGCAGATCGTTGGTTGTCTTATCGGGATGATCGCCATTTTTCTTCCCAGCGCATTACTGGTTCTTTTCTTTTTTCCGATATGGACGAACTTAAAAAAATATGCCGTGGTGTACCGTTCGCTGGAAGGAATCAATGCAGCGGTGGTCGGCATCATGGTGGCATCCACTTTTTACATCATGAAGGATATTTCCATTACTGAATTAAGAACCGTTAGTCTTATTAATATCGGCGTGATCCTGGGAACTTTTTTACTGCTGAATTTTACGAAGATCGCCCCCCCTTTTATTGTACTGGGATGTTTATTGTTGGGATTTATCTTTTAATACCGATTGCGCTTTAAAAACATCTTGTTTTATCCCAGGCGCTATTTACATGCTGCACAGTACAGGGGTTGTTATACCTGAGCCGGCACTTTGCCAGGCCTTTTCACCAATGAGTCTATAGCAAACATTATTGATTCTGACTGGTTTGTTGCTGACAACAATAGCTCAAAGAGGTGTTTATAATGCAGATAAAAGGGTGGTGAATCACTGATAACCCATAGATAAGCCGCTCCTTATATACCGGCTTATCACCGACTTATCATCGGGTTATCTGCGGGTTATCATCGGCTTATCTATAAAAGAACCACGGCGAAGAAAGCAATTAAGATCGGATAAAGAATAAAGAACCAAACCAGTAAGGGGGGACTAAGAATACAGAAACGGGGAGGTAAAAAGCCCTTGGTTATGATATTTCATTCTCAGTTGGACATAAAAATCAGTCTGAAGAAAGGCTGGTGCCGTGAGTTATATCCTCGCCGTAAGACAGGACAATGGTGCTCTTTTAAATGCCTAAATGCTATGTGTTGCAAAAAAGGCCATTTTCATCCATTTTATTTTTTGTAGTAACCGCCCTTCTCTATTTCTTCCCTCACATTGTCCGGAACAAGGTAGCGGATGGATTTTCCCTCTTTGATGGATTGGCGGATCCTGGTGGCAGAAAGCTGAAGAAGTGGCGCATCTACGATGTGCAGTTTTGCATTTACATGGTTGGTCACTTCAAAACCGGGCCGGAGATAAACATAGATATCGTATTCTTTCACTATCACCTCATAGTTTTTCCATTTGTGCAAATTTTGAAAACTATCGCTGCCCATGATGATACAAAACTCATGTTCGGGATTTCTTTCTTTTAAATAAGCAAGAGTAGTGGTGGTAAAGGAGGGTTTGGGTAAATTAAATTCGATATCTGATGCTTTTATCCTGTTGTCGTCTTCGGTGGCCAGTTTTACAAGATGCAGACGGTGATACTCATTCAGAAGATTAGATTCGGCTTTAAACGGATTTTGCGGAGAAACAACAAACCAGATCTTTTCAATATCTGATTCGTTCAAAATATGATTTGCAACGATGAGGTGAGCAATATGAACTGGGTTAAAGGAGCCAAAATATAAGCCGATTTTCATATAATATATTGATAATCAATACTTTATTTCAACTAAAATATGCTCTGCCTCGTTCAGTCTAAGGCTTAGATGGTAACCGGAAACGCTTACAGAAATCGGATCGCCAAGGGGAGCTATCTGCTCCATGAGGATTCTCTCTCCTGGAACACAGCCCATTTCCATTAGCTTCAGAAATATGTCATTATTTTGAAATTCTTTTATTATCCCTTCCTGTCCTGGTTTTAGATCTGAAAGCCTTGCAATCATTTATGGTATAATTAATTATACAAAACTACCCTTGTTGGTTGGTTTTTCTTTACGAATTTTGAAAATATGCCAGTTTCCTTATACAAACCGAAAGTGCATTTCTACTTTGAGCAGAAAGGATTTAGCCTGGAAAACCGCAATCAATTAAAGAGATTTATAGAAGGCATATTTGCCAAAGAGAAAAAAAGGCTTTCTCACATTAATTATATATTCTGTTCTGACAAGAGGTTATTGGAAATAAACAGGCAGTTTCTTAACCACGATTTCTACACTGATATCATCGCTTTTGATCTTTCTGAGGGAAGGGAGACCGAAGCAGAAATTTATATTAGCATTGACCGGGTAAGAGAAAACTCCGAAAGTCTCCGCTATAGCTTTAAGTCTGAGTTACACAGAGTTATTTTTCATGGGGCGCTTCATTTATGCGGGTATAAAGACAAAAAACGGTCTGATATAGATAAAATGAGAGAGAGGGAGTCTTTTTATCTTTCTAAGTACGGCATCAACGGCATTTGACCCTCACTGTCTGGATGGCAGCAAGACAAAAACGTTCCACATGAAAAAAGTTTCACCCTGAAACAAATCAACGTTTCCCGTGGAACACTGGCCTTGTTCTATTTTGACGCCTTTTCCTCTCTCAGGCGGTTTGATTAATTGTACCTTTGCCCACTTATGTTTCCAGAATATGATGTAATAGTGGTTGGCGCTGGTCATGCCGGTTGTGAGGCAGCTGCCGCTGCTGCAAATCTTGGCTCCAAAACCCTTTTGGTAACCATGAATATGCAGACGATAGCCCAAATGAGCTGTAACCCCGCAATGGGGGGTATAGCCAAAGGCCAAATTGTAAGGGAAATAGATGCCATGGGTGGTTATTCAGGGATAGTCACAGACCTCTCCACCATCCAGTTCAGAATGCTGAACAGGAGTAAAGGCCCGGCCATGTGGAGTCCCCGTGCACAAAACGACCGGATGCTTTTCTCCATCAAGTGGAGGGAAATGCTGGAGCAAACCCCGAACCTTGATTTTTACCAGGACATGGTAAAAGGCCTCTTGATAAAAGATGGTATTTGTAATGGAGTAGTCACTGGATTGGGACATGAAATAAAAGCAAAATCGGTAGTGCTTACCAACGGGACTTTTTTGAATGGAATCGTTCATATAGGAGAAAAGAACTTCGGAGGCGGGCGAATGGCAGAAAAAGCTGCTACAGGAATTACTGAACAGCTGGTTTCATTGGGATTTGAAAGTGACCGTCTGAAAACGGGTACACCCCCAAGAATAGATGGCCGGAGCCTTGACTATAGCAAAATGGAAGAGCAGCCCGGCGACGATGAAGTTGTGGGCTTTTCATACCTGGATACAGAAAAACCAAAAGAGCAACGAAGCTGCTGGATCACTTATACCAGCCAGGAAGTACACGATGTATTAAAGACCGGCTTCAACAGAAGCCCCATGTTTGCCGGGCGCATAGACGGGGTAGGGCCAAGGTACTGTCCGAGTATAGAGGACAAAATAAATCGCTTTGCGGAAAGAGACCGGCACCAGCTTTTTATTGAGCCAGAGGGATGGAACACCGTTGAGATCTATGTAAATGGTTTTTCTACTTCCTTACCAGAGGAAGTGCAATACGAAGCCCTTCGTAAAATAGTGGGGTTCGAGAAGGTCAAAATGTTCCGTCCAGGCTATGCTATTGAGTATGACTTCTTTCCCCCGACCCAATTGAAATACACATTAGAAACAAAACTAATAAGTTGCTTGTTTTTTGCCGGCCAGATTAATGGAACTACCGGGTATGAAGAAGCCGCCTGCCAGGGATTGATGGCGGGTATCAATGCTCATCAGAAAACAAGAGAACTCGACTCAGTTGTTTTAAAAAGGAGTGATGCTTATATCGGTGTGCTGATAGACGATCTTATCAGCAAAGGAACTCAAGAGCCATATCGCATGTTCACCTCCAGGGCGGAATTCCGCACTCTCTTGCGGCAAGACAATGCAGATCTTCGGCTAACAGAATTAAGTTATCGTCTTGGATTGGCCTCCCAGGAAAGAATGGATAAGGTGATCGAAAAAAGGACTGGGGTGGAAGAGATAAAGGGTATTCTTAAAGACCTTTCAGTAGAACCCGGCGAGATCAATACATATTTCTCTTCGATCAACTCATCTCCTATCACAGAAAAACAAAAAGCCCAGAAAATACTTCTTCGCCCGGATGTAGAACTTGCTGATTTTGCCGCGGCTTTGCCAAGGCTTAAAGAAGCATTGACCCGTTTTTCGAAAGACACTATTGAGCAGGCCTCTATACAAATAAAATACGACACCTATATTACTAAAGAAAAAGACCTTGTGGAGCGAATGTCGCAACTGGAAGAATTGGAAATTCCAGAGACTTTTGATTATAAAAAAATAGCTTCTCTTGGTAATGAGGCCAGGGAAAAACTAAGCAAAATAAAACCACGAACACTGGGCCAGGCAAGTCGTATCTCTGGCATTAATCCGAGTGATGTACAGATATTAATGGTGTTTATGGGGAGGTGAAAAATGATGTACGTCAATGAGCAGAAAGGTTACCGCACAATAAAAAAAACTTATATTAGGTGCGAATTATAACGTTCTACTCACAATAATTAAGCGACCGTGAAACTGAGCCAGCTTTTAAGAACACACACGAAGTCAACTATTTTCCTGCTTTTTCTGCTTTGCGCCTCTCTTATTTCGTCTGGCCAAATGAGGCAAGTCCATATAAACCCTGGAACCATGTACGGCGAGATTCAACGATTAAGCTTCTATTCTCCTTCACATGGCTTTATCTCTTCTGCAGACAATGGTAGTTGGGTCGGCTTTACTTCTGATAGTGGTCGAACAATTCAAAAAAGATATATTACAATATCTAATGTCAATTACAATAGTTATAGTGTTTCATTACCATTTATAATTAACGGTGTTAAAGCGTTTAATGCTGATACTATTCTTGCATACGGGTCCTTTAACGTTGTCCCATCGATCTTGTACTCGGTAGATGGGGGCTTAACCTACAAGCTTGTGTATCATTCACCTGCAGGACCAACTGCTGTGAGTATGATTTATGACATGCTTTTTCCGCAAAATAATAACATCGGATTCGCCGTTGACGGTTACAGGATACTACGAACAACTGACAAGGGTCTCAATTGGACTCCCGTAAATACTGACCCGAATGCTGTCTTTGGAGGATTAGATGCTATTGATAATACTAATGTTTTTGCTTTTTCAACATTCCTGAGCGGCACTGGCACCAAGATGGTTAAGTCCTCGAATGCAGGGTTGAGCTGGCAAAATATAGCACTTCCTTCTGGTTCGGTTATATCTGCAGACTTCCTGACAACTCAGCAAGGCTGGTTGAACGATGGTGGTGGAAAGATTTTTACCACAACAACAGCCGGAGCTTCTTGGATTCAGAAAAATAATACACAAGCCACCCCATTTGACTTCTATAAAATGGAGTTTACAAATGATAGCACCGGTTTTGCTATAGGTGACTTATATCAAACCTACAAGACCACAGACTCCGGGAAAGTTTGGGAGCCAATCCAAAGAACAACCAATTATAACTATGAGCTGTATACCCATAGCGATATGCAGCTAATTAACAACTCACAACTTTGGTCGGGGGGATGGAAAGAACTAATTGAATTAAATACTAATATAACAGCCGCTCCTCTTCCAAAAGCTTACTTTCTGATTGATACAACAAATGTATATTCTACCAATACAGTACAGCTTAAAAATTTTTCAAAACCAAACTATCAATATAAATGGTATGTTAACGGCACTCTTATGAGTACTTCGTATAACACTTCCTACACACACTCTCTTAGCAGCTCCCTGGATAGTATCAAACTTGTTGTCATCTCCGGTAGCAATACGGACACACTGCTCAACCTGCAATACTTTAATATCGTCAACCTTCCGATAATCACATCTTTTAGTCCTACTAGCGGTAGCCAAGGAACAGAAGTAACAATTAAGGGTTCCAGATTTACTGGTGTAAATTCTGTAACATTTGGCGGTATCCCCGCACAATCATTCAATGTTTTGTCTGATACTACTATCCGGGCTATCGTAAATACAGGCGCATCCGGAAGTGTACGGGTCGCCATTCCAGGAGGGGGATATTCCTTATCGCACTTCACATATTTCCCGCCGCCAGTCGCACAGCCACCTATAATTAATACGGTATCTCCCGATTTTGGACCCGTTGGCACTTCTGTGACCCTTACAGGAAACAACTTTGGAACAAATCCCGATGATAACATTGTATTTTTTGGCGATACAAAAGCAACTGTAACATCAGCTGGTAGCACTCAAATTGTTTGTACAGTGCCTTATGGTGCCAGCTTTGAGCCCATTTCCCTGCTTAATAGAACTACAGCCTTATCGGGCCGTTCTATAAAACCCTTTAATGTAACGTTTGCAGATAGCAGTCACTTTACAACATACTCGTTTGGATCAGCACATATCATTACCTATGAAAATAACAATATCCAGCCGTATAATATTGACACAAAAGATTTAGATGCAGACGGTAAACCTGATCTGGTATGTTCATTTTATTCTGCTGATTCCATCTCTGTTTATCGGAATACTTTCAATGGAACGGCCCTCTCATTTGCTCCGAAAAAAACGATTGGCACGGGTGGATTTTCTCTTCGTATAGCAGATCTTGATGGTGATGGCAGATCAGAAATAGTTTCCACATCAAAAGTGCATACCCCTTCAACAAATTCTATTATTGATATATTTAAAAACAATAGTTTACCCGGGCAATTAAACTTTGATCAGAAACTTTCTAAACAGCCAAATGCCTTATTTGAAGATATTGCAATAGCGGATTTTGATAACGATGGAAGAGAAGATATTGTTGGCTGTACACAAACATCCGACAGTGCAATTATTATATATAGAAATACAAGTACTCCGGGGTATTTATCCTTTTCTGCTCCAACCCGTTTTTCTACAGGGGGCTCGGGTGACTTTATTACCGTCGGTGATTTTGATGAGGATGGCAAAAAAGATATCATTGTTGTTACATACTTGTCCGCACTCGGCGAATATTTAGCTTGTTTCCGAAATATCAGTACTCCGGGTAACATCAGCTTTGCACCGAGAACTGTTATTCCGCTTACTGGGGGTGTTTCAGGAAGCGGTCGTGCAATAATGTCAGCCCTGGATTTTGACGGCAATAACAGACTCGATATTGCTTTAGCATCTGGTACTAACCGAAGTTTGTTTCGAAATACAAGTACATTAGGTAATATTAATTTTCTAGCAGAGCCATTATCAATTACAACTTTTCCAACAGGAGGTAGTGTTTCCAATTTAAGTGGAGACAAAAAACCAGACCTTTTTTATAGCATTGACGGTCAAAGGTTGTTTGAAATCAAAAGAAATACCTCTGTTCCAAACTCTACTACTCTGGAGTCAGCCATTACTATTACCCCTCCTAGTGGTCACGAATCTTTCCCAATAGTGTTTGATGCTGCAGATATGGATATGGACGGCAAAGTCGATATACTATACAGTTCTAATGAGACTAATCAAAAAAAGATTCTCATTTACAAAAATAAAGTCGGGGAAACTGTAACCATAAATGCTTGTCCCGGTATTCAAAGACAATTATATTGCGGCATACCAGGCACGATATTCCAGTGGCAGCAAGATGCCGGAACGGGATATGTAAATATTTCTGATAATAGCTTCTTTTCCGGTACACAATCCGGTTTGTTAATTATTCAAAACATACCGGCTACCTGGAATGGATATAAATTTCGGTGTCTCGTAGATGCATCTTATTCCCCTGTTTTTAATTTAGTCGTCACAGCACTTGTTACTCCCACCATTTCAATCTCAACGCCTGCTAACAGTATTTGTGCCGGATCAGCAGTAACTTTTACCGCTACCGCATCAAACGGAGGTACAAACCCAGCATATCAATGGCTGCGCAACGGAAATCCGGTTGGCACTAATTCACCAACTTTTACTTCTACTACACTCTCTAATAATGATCAGATATCTTGTAAACTGACCAGTAATGCTGCCTGTGCGACAACTACAGTAGTGACAAGTTCGGTGATTACAATGACTGTTACGGGTGCGTATCCTTCAGTGGCCATTGCAGCTACACCTTCTTCGTGTCCGGGTAACCCTATAACCTTTAATGCCACCCCACTTAACGCAGGAACAGGTATTTCTTATCAATGGCAGATTAATGGAATAAACCAGGGAACTAACAGCTCTTCCTTTACGACTGGTTCGTTAACAGCGGGAACCCAGATAAATGTATTGATGACTTTTACGTCTTCATGTTCATCTGTTATTACGGTGTCCAGTAATACTATTACCATACCGAGCACTGTTACTCCATCTGTAACCATCTCCACCTTGTCTACAACAATTTGTTCGGGGTCAACAGCCTTTTTTTCTTCAAGTTCGGTAAACGGAGGCACTACCCCTACCTATCAGTGGAAAGTAAACGGAGTAAATGTTGGTACAAATAGTCCGACATTCAGCTCTTCATCCCTTACTAACGGCAGCCAGGTTGAATTACTAATGACAAGTTCGGCACCTTGTCCTTCCTCAGTCTCTGTAAGCAGCAATGTTTTAACTATGGTTGTAAATCCGTCTCTTACTCCATCAATCAGTATTTCCGGCAATACAACTGTGATAACCGGTCAATCCACAACCTTAACAGCTGTTGCAGTAAATGGAGGGACCTCTCCATTAGTAACCTGGCTCGATAGTACAAGTACACATACATGGCAATCGTTTCTCGCCGGATCAGGCTTAACAATCCCCTATACTCCTGCTGCTACAGGAAATAAACTAAAGGTGCTTTTACAAAGCAATTATCCGTGCCTAGCAACCAATCTTGTCTATAGTAACGTACTGACATTTACGGTTAGCACTATAACCTCTGTAACAACGGGTCCGGGCTCCAATTATGGGATTAAATACTTCCCAAATCCAGTTTCTGAAATCTTGTTCCTCGATAGCTTAAAACTATCCGATAAATGGCAAACCCTTGAAATAGTAACTATTAATGGAACAATCCCGGTATTGTCAACAGTTGTGGCTAACAGGACCAGAGCAGATATCAACGTTCAGCATCTTGCCGCAGGCCAATATGTCCTGATATTAAGGAGAAAAAATGGCAATGCCGCCTATCTGAAATTTATAAAGCTCTAACAAAAAGCCGGGTTTATAACCCGGCTTTTTCTCTTCATCCCACAAAAGTCATATTTCCGGGTAGCTGAAAATTCTACCTTTAGCATACCAAATAAACCATAATGAAAAAACATCTTTTCATTTTCACAGCTATTGTGATAATGTCATTTTCCTTCGTGGCTACCGCCCATGCGCAACAGTATAAGCTTCGCCAAACCACCAGCGTAATGGGTATGAAGACTGAATCTACTATTTACGTAAAAGGTATGCGTAAAAGAACCGAGACCGGCTCCATGATGGGAATGCCCGCACCGCCCATAACCATTGAACAGTGTGACCTTCAGCGCACTATTAAAATAAATGATAAAAAAAAGCTCTATTTCATTGAACCCTTCTCCAAAGAAACGGAAGAGGTGATCGATGAAGATATAAAAGCCGTTCCTTCAAAAAGCAAACCAGTGGCTACCAAGCCTTCTCAAAAGGGCGGCACTATCACTATGTGGTATAACATTACCGACACTGGTGAAAGGAAGAAAATGTATGGTTTCAACGCCCGCCATGTATGGACCTCGCAAAAAATGAAGCCCTCTCCGGACGCCTGCTCTATGAAGGATAGCATTATTATTAAAACCGATGGCTGGTATATTGACTTGCCACAGTTCAACTGCCCCATACGCTACCGACCCGGTAAAATGTCGATGGACCCAAACGACCGTCCAAAACCAGAATGCCAGGACCGCTTCGTTACCCGGCGCAGCGGAAAAGGAAAACTTGGTTTTGCCTTAATAGAAACCACAACCATTATCATGGGAGGTAAGGGCGCACAGGTAAGTGAGTTCCAAACCAACCTGGAAACACTTGAGTTTTCAGCTGCAAAACTTGACTCCATGTTGTTTGAAATACCGCCTGGATATAAACTGGCAGCAAGCGAAGATGAATTGCAGGAAAAATTTGATATGGGCGAAATGATGCGACAGGCAAAAAACGAAGGGCTGGGACAAGTAAAAACGGTCATTACGGAAGAGAAAACTTCTGGCAAGATCCGCATTGGTGTTTACGAACCAAAAGGAGAGGGACTCCAGCTTTCCGAGCTGCAACAGCATCTTACAAACAGTATTTCCGTTGGCAACATAGAAGCAGTAACAGTAAGCTCAGAGGAGCAAGCGAAAAAACTTAACTGCGACTATACACTCACCAGCGATTTTATTAAGATAAAACAAGGGAGCAAGGTCGGAGGATTACTGAAAGCAATTAAAAACACAGACCCCAACGCTGCTTCCTCTTTTAATATGGACATCAGTCTTACATTGACTAATCTTTCAGATGGCTCTCTCAAAATGCAACCAAAACTAAGTGGCAAGTATGAAGGCAAAATAGATGAAGCCGCTAAAAAGGCCCTGGATGAAGGAAGCAGGCAAATAGTAAAAGGACTAAATTAATATTTTAATGCAAGGGGCCTCTCAGGCCTCTTGTTTTATTGTTTGCTCCCTAACAGTGAGAGAATTTGCAACCGGGCCAGAAATAAGCCCGCGGCAGGAAGCACTTCCACACTGGCATTGAAACGGCTCCATGTTCTCATCAAGAAAATGAGCATAGTCAAGCGTCAGTTCTTCTCCTTTGTGTATATATTTTAAAGCCAGCACATTTAATCCATCAAAAGCTGTGTTGGGCTCGCAGCTATGGTTTTGCGGTGCCCATTCAGAAGGATCGTCATCCCATAGTATAAACAACTCTTCGCTAACGGGGTAGGCATAGCGTCGAAAATGTAGTTTCTCATCTTCATTCCAGTTTTTCTCTACAAATCTTTTCGTGATTATCCGCTGGGCCCTTCCCTCTCCTTTAAATATTACTTCACCTTTGGCAACCTCCCGGCTGGCATATATTCCGTATCCGGCAATGGAATTACCTTTCATAATGAATGGCTTTTTCCTTCGGTGATGCCGTGCTATACCTTCAGTAATTATATGACTTAGAAAACCAGCCTGTCCTATTCCGTCATACTTAATAATGAAATCCGCTGATCCTTCATACCCATCTTTATAAAAAACGGAGCAGGTAAAGTTGATCTCCAGAAAATATATCTCGTTCTTTTCATTCACCCGAAAATCAAGACGGGCGTAGCCAACACCATTGAAGCCTTTGAAAATCTTTTCTGTGGCGCTGCGTAATTGTTTATCCAGTAGCTCATCTGTACAAGGAACATTACAGTCCGGATGCAACTCCGATGTTTTTAATGCATAGGTTTTAAATGCCCTTCCTTCAGGAAACAAGTACTCGACCGGGCGAAAAACGGTACAGCTATGTATATCCACATCAGCAGCCACCAGCACCGTAAATTCCCTTCCGGCAATGTACTCCTCCACCAGCAGCGGGCCATACTCATCCAGGATGCTGATACATTTTTGCTGCAATTCGATCTTATTTTGTACCAAAGAATGTTCATCCACGCCAAGACTGTCGCCAGCTTTGGCTGGCTTTACAAATAATGGAAACGACAAGTGCTTCACGGCCTCGTCCACGTCCTTCAATTCATTAATGATGACATAGCCAGGCGTTTTCACGCCTTCGCAATAGGCCAGGTACTTCATCAGCTCCTTTGGCGGATCATATAATTTGGTGGTCGGACCGGTAAAAGGCAGGTTGAGTATCTCCAGCGTATAGATCACATCAATGCTGGGTACTTCCCATTCCAGGTATCCTTCGCAGAGATTCACAAAAATATCATACCCCTTCTTGCTGAGTTCCTTCAGTTGTTTGTAGGTAGTGAGCTTATTCAGGAAGACCGTGTCTACTTCTGCATGGGGCAGTAATTCGGACAGGTCTCTTGGCGGATCATAATTTTTATAATCAACTCCGGTAGTAGAATAGTCCGGTTGCAGTACACAAACTTTCATTATTTGCTAAGGTAATGATCAGATGTATATAAACACCACCGCCGGTGCCCGGCCGATGATAATTTCTTACTTAACGGTAATCGTCTTTTTAGTGGCCGCCTTTTTACCAGCAGGTTTCTTTATAGAAACAGTGCGAACCATACTTCTGCGCAGCGCATCTTTGAGTATTTCGGCAATGACTTCGGTAAAAGAAACACGGGAAGCCTTTAAGATGGCCCCGATGGATGTATAATTCTCATCTTCGCTCAATCCGCATTGAGCGTTTGCTTCAAGCATATATAACTTGCCGGTGGAGGCGTCCTGGCGGATATCGATACGGGTATATCCTTTACCCCCACATGCTTTATAAGCATCAAAGCTCAGTTGCTTAAGCGCTGGTACAAGCGAGGCATCAACCTCTCTGTATTCATAAAAGTTCTCATTTGAAGGCATCGGTGCTTCATCCTCATAGATCTCCCATAGCCTGTCGAAGGAAAGAAATTTTTCGGCATCCGGCAATGATTCGTGAAAAACCCTCTCCACCGGTTCATATACAATGCAGTTCTCAACATCATCCGCGGACCCGGTTATAAATGTGGTGAACTCCGGGCCTGTAATGAACTGCTCAACAAACAATCCATCTGCCAGCAGATTCCAGCCACGGTAACCTTTTTTAATATCCTCCACCCGTTCGGCTAATTCTTCTTCACTCCTTACGACGTTTTTTACAGATACCCCCATACTACCGCCCGAAACGGCCGGTTTGATAATGATAGGAGTACCCACTCTTTTACAAATGCCCTTCACAGAGCCCTTTTTATCAGTGATGACACGCCAGTTGGCCGACGAAACACCAGCTTTATCAAAAGCCTTCTTCATCGGTATCTTGGATGTGGTGATATTGTAAAAGTGAGCATCTGATCCGGTATAGATCAATCCGTACTTCTCTAATTCATGAATAACCGAAACACCGGGGGTTCCATTCACCTCATCACCATCACATAAGTTTAGTACCAGCGGGGTTTTCCCGTTTTTGCTTTCTGCAATACCCTTAATGATCTCTTTGTAATTATTTACGGTAACCGGCTGCCATTTCCATTCAGCTTTCAGCTCATCAAATACTTTCGTGTATTCTGCAATACTCTGGCTGAAGTCGTAATAGTACTTGAGATTGGGGTCCTCCGACTCCAGGTGCGGAGCCAGTACCCAAATAGTGTAGGGCGTAAGGAGGCGGGAGGCGTCAGTAGTCTTCATGAGCTATCAGGCTACTTTTCTTGCCGCTCTTTTGGCAAGCTGTTGTTGAATAAAATCAGTAAACCGGTATTGTGCCGCGGCTTCTTTGGAAAGGAAGGCCGCCCCTTTGATCTCTCCCAAACACTTATGGCTGCCGCAATAGCAGTTGAAGGACTGTGTCATTTCCCATTCGGTAGAAGGATAAAAGAACGTCAGCTCTTCTTCAACTGCCAGTTCCTTTAATGCTACGAGTTCCATTGTGGTGGTGTCGAAAAAAACATTGGGGTCACAACTATGATTGATATACTGAAGAAACTCTGGCTGCAGGGTGATATGCTTTGCCACACCCACCTGTACCGTAAGGTAAGTAGGCTCAGCAGAAATAGTACCCGCGGAAAAAGATGCGATCACTTCTCCCGGCTGATAGGTCCGGAGGACAAATAATGCATTCTGTTCATTGGAGATCTTTTGCCGAACCTCAGCAATAACATGATTGCTTACTGTCCGGTAAGCAGGGGTAGTAAGTGTGTCCATAAATGTATTAGTAAGTATTCGAATAGAAAGATAGATATATTGTTTAAAGTAACAAATTCATAATGCTTAAATGTGAATAATTCAAAACTAATGTGAACTATGTATGACAAACAAGTGTTCTTGTATTCATTCGTTTAAACATAAATACTACTCAGCTTCAACACTACATTCCTATTAAAACAGTCAATTCGGTGTACATTTGTCGTTTGCCAATCTGCCACGGATTGACATAGAGCATGAAAGCGAATAATGATGATGAGGTTTACTTACCTGTTATGTATCTTATTACCTGTATGGACTGAACTAAAGGCCCAATGTACCTCGCCGGTGAACAGTTTTCCTTATTCTGAAGACTTTGAATTGACAGATGGCGGTTGGACAGATGGCGGAGCCGGTAGTGACTGGGCCTGGGGTACACCGGCAAAACCGGTGATAACAAATGCCGGCGGCGGAACGAAATGTTGGGTAATTGGCGGGCTAACTGGCGGATCTTATACCAATGCAGAAGCGTCCTGGCTACAAAGTCCCTGCTTTGATTTCACCACTCTTCTTTATCCATACATTAGCCTGAAGGTCTTTTGGGAAATGGAACACCAATTTGATGGCGCCTCCTTACAATACTCAACCGATAATGGAAATACCTGGACCACGATGGGTGCGGCTAATATTTCTGACTGCCTGAATAAGAACTGGTATAATTACGCCTCCATTACTTATCTCTCGCCGCTTACCACACAAAGACAAGGCTGGTCGGGAAATCAACAACCATCATCGGGAAGTTGCCGGGGTGGTAATGGCAGCGGAGGCTGGGTAACTGCCTCGCAAGTGATGCCCAGCCTCGCTGGCCAGAGTTCCGTTATCTTTCGTTTCATCTTTGGGGCTGGTACCATTTGTAACAACTACGATGGCTTTGCAATAGATGATATCTGGATAGGCGAAGCTCCGCCAAACAACGCTGCTTTTACATATACCTGTACAGGAAATAATACCGTCAACTTCACAAATACTTCTGCTTTATGTCCCACCGGTTTTAGCTGGAACTTTGGCGACCCGGCATCTGGTACAAACAATACCGCAACAACCGCCAATCCGGCGCATACTTTCTCAGCTACGGGTGAATATAATGTTACCCTTACTGTAAGCGGCCCCGGCAATGCCCCTTCCACCATTATAAAAAAGGTGATCGTTATTTCCGGCGTAGTCGATATGTTATCTCCGGCCGACTGTCAATCCAACAATGGCGGCTCCTTAATACTAAGTGTGACGGGTTCTACCAGCCCGCTGAATATAGTCTGGAACACCAGCCCGGTGCAAACAACCAGTGTTGCCACTAATCTTGCTGCAGGCACCTATACAGCAACCGTAAGTGGTACAGATGTTTGCCCGATAACGGTAAGTGGTGTGGTAGAAACAGACCTTTCCTGCATTGGCGTTTTCTTCCCTTCTGGGTTTACTCCTAATAATGATAACAGGAATGACGGCTTCGGGCCGGTAGGAAGTCTTGCCGCTATTAGAAACTATAAACTGAGTATCTACAACCGTTGGGGTGAACGTATCTTCTATTCCACCAACCCCTTTGAAAAATGGAAAGGGCTTGTAAAAGGCGCTTCCACAGATGGAAATGTGTTTATTTGGATGGCGGAGTTCAACTTACCAGGTCAGGCAAGAGAGCTAAGAAAAGGAACTGTTGTCTTAATCCGTTGACCCATCCTGGGTGATACCCAGGCTTGCCATCACCAGCTTGATCTCCCCAAAACTTACATCATCGCCCAGTTGTTGTTTGATAGGAGATATTGACTTGCCATTGAAGTCCTCCAAAGCTGTTTCGATCAGCGATATCTTTTCCGGGCTTATTATGTCCTCAATTTTTACCTCTCCGCTCGAAATGAATTTGGCCAAGTGCCCCTCAATAGTGCCGCGAGACAGGTTTCTTTCAGACGCTATTTCAATAATTGACTTCCCTTCGGTATATAGCTTTAAAGTTTCAGCGTAAGTATCCCCCTTTTTCCGGGCAGGCCCAGTTCGTTGTTTCTTCTCCTTCTTTGGCTTCTTTTCATTAATTAAGGAAGATAAGCCCCGTTCCTCACAGTATGCGATGATAGCATCAAGAAAGGGCTGTCCGTATTTGTCCACCTTCGCATCGCCAAATCCACTGATCTTTCTAAGCTCCACCAAAGTTTGTGGCAGGTAGCGGGCCATTTCATCAATGGTGTTTGTTCCGGCCACGATATAAATAGGAAGATCTTTCCTGGAGCAAATGTTTTCTCGTATTCTCCTTAATTGCTGGTGCAAAACAGGGTGGGGGCTGTCTGTTTGCTTCTGCGAAGCCCCTGCATACGCATTGATGGAAACAGCGGGTAGTATGAACTGTTTCTTTCGTTGCTGAAAGATCTCGATATCAAATTTACCGCTGATGCCCTCCAACAGGAATTTCTTCTCTGCCAATTTTGCAAACACCTCCTTACTGCTATCGTTATACTCTTTCGAATGAAGGCGGCTGTCAGTAATAGCAGGCGACCGCTGGATGAACTGAATAAGAGTACCTGTTTCCGCTATATAATATTGGGCTCCCGCCCTGATTCTTTCCTGTAACAGTTGGTTGTTCTCGGGAGATTCGCTTTGCTGAAACAGGTATTGTAATTGCAGCTGAAACTTTTTTCCGGTGTCCTGTAGTTTTTCCAGGGTTGCCAGCAACTCCTGTGTCCACGAAATAGATTCAGGATTAAATGATGAACTATTCTCCAAAATATATTCCAGCGTCTCTTTGCAACTATTGATCACTTGAGCAAAATCAAAAAGCGATTGTAGTATGGTCAATTGATAATGCTTCCTGGCAAAGGACAGTTCTTGTTGCAATTGATTACTGGAGGCACTGCGTTGAGAGAACTCTACGATCCTTGCATCACTAAAAAGGCTGGATGGCCGCACCCGGCTTTGCAATACCATTCCGTCCAGGCTGGTGCATCGGCTTAATGCTACGTATACCTGCCCTGGTGCAAAAGCTTCGCCCGCATCGATGATCGCTTTCTCAAATGTAAGCCCCTGGCTTTTATGAATAGTGATGGCCCAGGCAAGACGTAAGGGATACTGGGTAAATGAACCTAATACATCCGAGTCAAGTTGCCTGGTGGCTTTATTCATTGTGTACCGTATATTCTCCCATTTCTCTTTCGACACTTCTATGGCTGATGATTCACCATCGCATTGCACAAATATCTTATTCTCTTCCAGTTTAGATACAGTGCCGATTTTACCATTAAAAAAACGCTTGCCTTTTTCTGCTGCATCATTGCGGATGAACATCACCTGTGCACCTGCTTTCAGATGCAGCACTTCGTCTGCCGGGAAGGCTCGGTCTGAAAATTCATCTACAATTTCCGCTTGGTAAGAAAAAAGGGGGGTATCCAGGTTTCCCAGTTGCCGGGCGTTTATTTCACTGGCCTTATTGTTATGAGTGGTCAAAATGATGTAGCCATCCTGCTTGGACCGCCGGAACGAGGGTTGAAAACGGCTCTCGAGTATTTTCATTCCGTCCTCATCCAACGCATTGTTGCGTACCTGGTTCAATAAGCTAATGAACCTTTCCTCGCTTTGCCTGTAGATTTTATCGAACTCGATGTACAACGGAGGTTCCTCCTCCAATACTTTGCTATCAAAAAAATATTGGCCCCTGTAATAGTCGGATAATAAGTTCCATTCCTGCTCCTTAATAACCGGTGGCAATTGTAACATATCTCCAATAAACAACATTTGCACTCCGCCGAATCTTTCGTGCGGCCGCTGACGTACATGCCTTAAAATCGTATCGATCGCATCAAGCGTATCACAACGTACCATGCTTATTTCATCGATCACCAATATCTCTAACTGCTGCAAAACTTTTTTCTTATCGGTATTAAATCGCAGGCGGCTGATGAGGCTGTGCTTATTAGAAATTTCCTGGCCGGGTGCCTGGAAACCGGTACCCCTTGCTTCAGGAATGAATGGTGAAAGAGGCAATTGAAAAAACGAATGAATAGTAACACCACCAGCATTGATGGCCGCCACTCCCGTTGGCGCTACTACAGCCATTTGCTTGGGCGAATTTTCCCGGATATATTTTAAGAAAGTGGTTTTCCCGGTACCCGCCTTTCCGGTAAGAAAAATATTGCGGTTACTTTGGTTAACTAATTGAATTGCCAGGTGAAATAGTTCGTTGTTAGTATCTGGAGTGAAGGTTGCCACGGATTATTTTTTAGCCACGAATAACGAATGTCACAAATAAATACAAAATCAGAAAATCACTCTCTTATCCCCTGATTTTCTTTTTCCGAAGTTAATGATTACACCTAGCCTGCTACATGATTCCTTAGGATAGTTTATCGTCCGGACAATTGTCTTTTCAGGTAGCCAGTTAGCGATGGCTTTAACCTCGAAGATTATTTTGTCGAAAACTGTAAAGTCTGAAAAGAAGCCACGAATTACACCATCTACACGAACAAGAGAGTTTATTGCCAAAGGCAATTTATTTTCACCTTTCTGCCAACATGCACATTCGTGTAATTCGTGGCCGAAAACTTAGGCCTCTGCCTTCACTCCCAGCAGCAGCAGCTCATTCACCTGTATCTCAGTGATATATTTTTTATTCCCCTCCTTATCATTATAACTGCGGTTGATCAGCTTTCCTTCGATTGCCACTTCCTTACCCTTAGTCAGGAATTTTTCAGCAATCTCGGCCAGCTTGCCCCACGCCACCAGGTTGTGCCACTGCGTTTCTGTTACTTTTTCACCGCGGGCATTGCGGTAGTTTTCACTGGTGGCTACTGAAAAGCGAGCCATCTTTTTACCACTTTCCAGAGTTTTTACTTCAGGGGCATTGCCCAGGTTACCGATCAGTTGAACTTTGTTTTTTAATGTGTACATGTTTTTACATTTTGTGTCTCGCTCAAAGCGAAACGGTTTTTTAATTTATTTCAATCAACCGGCGACGTCGTTCCGTTTGACAAAGCAAAGATGGCCGCACCAAAAGGCCAGAGTCGGTTATTACCCGTTTCTTCGGCAATGATATACATTTTTACACCAAAATATTTGGATTAGTGTAAACTTCGTCTTATCTTAGCAGAACAATTGACAGATATGTTACCAGAATTTAAAAGCATTTTCGACCTTCTTAAAGCCTTCCCCACAGAGCAATCCTGTATAGATCACCTTGAAAGACTGCAATGGAATGGCAACCCGGTATCTCCTTTTGATGTCAGTTCTAAGGTTTATAAATGTGCTGGCAATAAGTACAAATGCAAAACCACTGGTAAATACTTCAACGTCCGCACTGGCACTATTTTCGACAATACCAAAATCCCTCTCCAAAAGTGGTTCTTAGCCCTGTACGTTTTCAGTTCACATAAGAAGGGTATCAGCAGCCACCAGCTTGCAAAAGATATATCTGTTACTCAAAAATCAGCATGGTTTTTACTGCACCGTTTACGCTATGCTTTTGACCATCCTAATTTTAAGAAAGTGGTAGGTGGTGAGGGTGGGATAGTTGAAATTGACGAGGCTGGAATAGGCGGCCAGTCTTACTACAAACACTCCAACAAGAAATTAAAGAACGAGGACGGCGCAACTATCTCCGGCAAGACCTCTGTAATAGGAATGAGAGAGCGGGACGGCAATGTAAAGGCTATGGTGGTAAAGGATAGGACTATGGACAGCCTGTTGCCAGCCGTTTACGACAATGTAGCTCCCGGCAGCGTTATTATGACAGACGAATTACAAGCCTACCAGCACCTTAAAAAAGACTTTGAACACCACTCTGTAAACCATACTGCAAAACAGTTTGTAAACGGTATGGCACATACCAATGGGATAGAGAACTTTTGGTCACACTTGAAAAGAGGTATTGACGGTATTTATCATTGGGTAAGCAAGCCACATTTGCAAAGCTATATTAACGAGTTTACTTTGCGCTTCAATACTCGTAAATTTGATACTAAAAGCCGGTTTGATTTAGTGCTTTCAGGTGTTGCCGGTAAAAAATTGACATACGAAGAATTGAAAAAATGCTAAAGATCAACGTTCAAAATAAAGAAATTTCAATCCTCCAAGTGGGGGATGAAATTTATCTGAGCCTTACCGATATTACAAGAGGCGAGGAAGGGAGCGACCATATTAAAAACTGGATGCGTAACCGTAACACTGTGGAATTCTTGGGTTTATGGGAGGTAATTAATAACCCTGAGTTCAAAGGTGTCGAATTCGACACCTTTCGAAAAGAGGCCGGATTGAATAGTTTTACCCTTACTCCTAAAAAATGGATTGAAGCTACCGGAGCAAAGGGAATCGTTTCTAAACCGGGTAATAACGGCGGCACATTTGCCCATAAAGATATTGCGCTTGAATTTTGCACATGGTTAAGCCCCCTGTTCAAGCTACTGGTGTTAAAAGAGTTTCAGCGACTAAAGGAACTTGAAAACCTTCAAAGCAAGTGGGACTTACGGAGATACATAAGTAAGGTTAACTACAAAATACAGACAGATGCAGTAAAGGCGGTGTTAGTACCAATACGCAACCTTCCAAAAGACAAGGAAGGTATTGTATATGCCGAGGAAGCTGACTTATTGTATTATGCCATGTTTGGCTTTACCTCAAAAGAATGGCGGCAAAATAACCCACAATTAGCATTAGACGGAATGAATATCAGGGACGTAATGAATACGCACCAGTTAATTGTTTTGGCGAACCTGGAGAACCTTAATTCGGCCATGATTAATGCCGGGACAACAGACCCGCAAAAGAGGCTGATTACTCTCAGGAGAGAATCCATAACACAATTGCAGTCTTTGAAAAATAGCCCGTTATTAGAGCATCAGTTAATTGAAAGCCCGAATAAGCCAGACAAGGAATTAAGCAATTTTGATACGGCTCTGAAAGGCTTGCTAAGTGTGCCGCCGCCTAAAAAAGACAAATAAAGAACCTGTTAGTATTTATAATTTTGCCCTATTTTAGTGCCCTAAAATGACAAAAGGAACGGCGGCAACCATTCCTTTTGTAAATATTTTTACTCCAATCTCGTTAGTAGTAAAGCAATACAAATTTACTAAAGTAATTGTATTGTCCAAAAAAACTATTAACATGGCAACCGCTGAAAGTAAAATCATTGATTATATCTCAGGATTAGAAATCAATGCTTCCCCTGAAGAAATTGAAGCTGTACAGGTTTTTTCAAAACAACTTGTAGAGGATTACGGCTATAGCAAAAAGCAAATACAAACAAGGCCGCAATTCAGAGTAAAAAGCCGTCCGTCGGATACCAAAAAAGAATACCCCATTGATATTGCCGTATTTAGTGATTCCAAAAAAAACGAAGATGATGTATATATTATTGTTGAGTGCAAGCGTAGAACTCGAAAAGATGGTAAAAAACAATTAGAGGATTACTTGAGATTTTGCAAGGCAACTCTTGGGGTGTGGTTTAATGGTGATGAGCGATTGTTCTTGAGAAAAATTGAAAAAGGCGGATTGGTGATATTTGAGGAAGTGCCAAACATACCCAAGTCGGGACAGAGAATAGAGGACATAGGTAAGTTCAAAAAGGAAGACTTGCAGCCCTCTAACAATTTAAAGGCTGTATTTAGATCAATAAGAAACCACTTGGCAGCAAACGCCACTGGTGCAACAAGAAGCGAGTTCTTGGCACAACAACTAATAAACCTTATTTTCTGTAAGTTATATGATGAAAAATATACTTCCGAAGATGAGTTTATGAAGTTTAGGGCTGGCGTGGTAGAAAAGCCAAAGGAAATCGAAAAAAGAATAGTCTCGTTATTTAACGAGGTAAAACTAAACATGCCAGAGGTTATAGATTCTACTGATAAAATAAGTTTAGATGCCAACTCGGTTGCTTATGTAGTAGGAGAATTACAAAACTATTCTTTAATGGATAGTAGTAGAGATGTTATAGTAGATGCTTTTGAAACGTTTATAGGTAACGCATTGAAAGGAGAACAAGGGCAATTCTTTACCCCAAGAAATGTTGTTCAAATGCTTGTCGATTTCATAAGCCCTAGCGAAACAGATAAGATAATAGATCCAGCATGTGGGAGCGGTGGATTTTTAGTTGATGCTCTAAAGTATGTCTGGAATAATGCAGAAAAAAAATACTCTAAACTAAAATGGAAGGAAAAGGACATAGAGAAAAAGAAAATGGCAATAGCCACTGACAACTTTAGGGGCCTGGATAAAGATTACTTTTTAAGTAAGGTTGCTAAAGCGTATATGAATTTAGTAGGAGATGGAACTACTGGTATCTTTAACGAAGATAGCTTAGATATACCCCTACAATGGAAACCAGAAACTCAATTAAAGATACAACTCGGCACTTTCGATGTTGTCCTAACAAACCCCCCGTTTGGTAAGGAGTTGAAGGTTACGGGGGAGGATAAGCTTAAACAGTATGACCTTAGTTATGATTGGAAAAAAACAGGTGGGGAAACGACAAGGACGAATAACTTAAAAGACGAAATTCAGCCACAATTTCTTTTCATAGAGCGTTGTTTTCAATTACTGAGAGATAAAGGCAAGTTGGCTATAATTTTACCCGAGACCTTTTTCCATGCTCCAAAAATGCACCATGTAATGCATTTTTTCAAGCAACATAATATTATAGCTCTATACGACTTGCCACATAACACATTCAGGCCTTACAATAACGCAAAATGTGTGGCTTTGATAATTCAAAAAAATGTTAAGCAGCAAGACTACATAAATATGGCCGTTGCTGAACAGATAGGACATGACCACAACGGGAAACCAATGTATAGATGGGATTTAAAGACAGAGAAGCTAGATAAGACTAAAATATGGGACGATGTTCCGTTTATAATAAACGAGTTTAATAATCCTACAAGCCCTAAGAGATATACTTTCATGGTTAAAGAGTCTTTAGTAACAAAGCAGAACATTTTTGTTCCAAGATATTATTGGAATAGTCGAGAAAAAGAGATTGCTGAGACAGCAAAATCAAAGGGTTGTAATTTGATTACGATAAACCAGCTTATCAAAGAAGGGGTATTAACAACATTTGATGGTCATGGGTCTCCGGAATCTGATAACAAAGGGAATGGGGATGTTCCTTATATAAGAGTAAAAGACATAGTTAATTGGGAAGCATATAAAGACCCCACTGCATTAATACCAATGCACGTGTTTAAAAGCATGAGACGGGATGATAAGGCTCTTAAAGAAGGTGATTTGTTATTTGTAAGGAGGGGTAGTTATAGAATTGGTAGCGTGGCATTAGTTTCCCCTTATGACACTGAGGTATTATTAACGAGAGAAATATTGGTAATTAGAATAAAAGACCTAAAAAACCAATATAATATAACCCCTTATTATTTAATATACCTGATCTCGCATTATTTGGTTCAATTGCAGATGTACAATAAAGTTCTTATCGAAACTACATTGCCAAATATTGCAAACAGATGGGGCGAATTAAAGCTGCCAATTCATCAAGATATAAAAACAAGGAAAAGAATATCTGATAAGGTCCAAGACATCTTCAATAAAAAGTGGGATGCGCAAAAAAGCATAATCGAGATGAAGGTTGAATTAGGAGACATTACAACCTAATGCTATTGTTTTATTTTTAGTCAAAGTTGTCCCATTTTTTGGAGAGGAAAACATCATAAATTTTTCGGTTTCCCCTGAATAAAAAATCCCGGCCTAAACCGGGACTTTCTTTTTAGCCCTTTCTGACTATCTCCAATACATAATGAATAAACATTAAGATCAGGAGCAGCCATTCAAAGCCGTTTTTGGCGTTGCCCAAATTACTTGGGGTCTTTAAGTTCTTTGCCATAACTTATCCTTTTTAAAGGTTAAGAAATGACTTGTTGAAACAAACCAAAACCTACTTCTAGGTCAAAGTGCGAACATTGTGGTGCAGGCAGTTTTAGCAACTGCCCTGCTGTATTTGAAGGGAGTAGAAACTCCTTTTAATACTCTAATTTACTTAATCTTTCATTTTACTTATTGATAAAATTGTTAATTTTGTACTGTAAGACAATTGCCCCGCACCAGTAGGACAAACCCGAAAAGCGGCCAGCAGTTCAGCTCTTTCCTATCTCATTGGCGGTTTCGATGCCACCCAAAGCATCCTGTACCAAGTCAGACGTTTTGCCGTCTGAAAGCCGTTTTTTGAAGATTTTTCCCCTCCCAGCCCCTCTATTTATTGCCCGGTGTAAACAGATATATCATTGCCGTTTCTTCCCGAAGCTAAACGGGTATAAACGTTTATACACGGATATAGTGTTGTATATTAGCACATTAAATATTCCTAAAAATGT
The DNA here is from genome assembly GCA_016786965.1 of Chitinophagaceae bacterium. Classification (GTDB taxonomy): domain Bacteria; phylum Bacteroidota; class Bacteroidia; order Chitinophagales; family Chitinophagaceae; genus JJ008. The sequence continues at coordinate 4,011 of JAEUVL010000441.1, read as the reverse complement.
CTGATTCTTTAGCCGAACTTAAAAAATGCCTTGCCTGCGGCGCCATTTTACGGGGCCGGGTGGATAAGAAATTCTGCAACGACTACTGCCGAAACAACTATAATAACCTGCAAAAGACCCGGGGAAACCAAAATTCACTCGTCAAAAATATCAACGCCAGCCTGCTGAAAAACCGGAAGGTACTCGAGTCCATCCTGCCGGGTACTGAAGAAACGGCCAAAGCCAATAAAGACAAGCTCCTACGCCTGGGCTTTCACTTTAAATACATCACCCATATTTATACTACTAAAACCGGCAAAACCTATTATTACTGTTATGACTACGGTTACCTGCCGCTGGAAAATGACTGGTTCCTGATAGTAAAGAAAAAAGAAGAGTAAAAATGGAAAACGAACCACTAATTCCCAACCGGGAACTGCTGCTTCAACTGGTAGAAATGAAAATGCCTTTTGGCCAATACAAAGGCACCGTACTTTGCGATCTGCCGACCTTCTACCTGGAGTGGTTTGCACGGCAGGGCTTTCCGAAAGGAAAGCTCGGTATGCTCCTGGCCACCATTCATGAAATAAAACTAAATGGCCTGGAAAATCTTTTAACCCCGCTGAAAAAATAATACTGCTGACGCCTTTACATTTGCAGCATGTCAAACCCCGTTATCTGCATCGGCGCATCCTTTGTTGACGAGCTTTTTCATGCCACCGAAGAAATGCTGCTGGCCACCACTATTGATGCCCACGTGACCAAAACTGCCGGAGGCGTAAGCCGCAATATTGCCCACCAACTGGCATTACTGGGCGTACCGGTACAACTGATCAGCGTATTTGGAAACGACAGCGACGGCAACTGGTTGAAAGAAGTCTGTACCAACGCTGGTGTAAAGCTGGATGCCTCCATTACGAAAGAAGGCTTATCGGGAAAATATACCGGCATACTAAATATGGATGGCTCCCTGTACTGTGCTTTTCTTACTAATGCTGCCAACCATTTGATAACACCTGAACATTTGGCAAAGCACTCAGCTCTTTTAAAGACCGCTTCCTTTTTAATGGCAGACGCCAATATAAATGTAGAAACGGCCGAGTGGCTATTGGCATTCAGTAAAGAAACGGGCGTACCCTTTATCATAGAACCGGTATCCGTACCCCCCGCCAAAAAATTCAAAGGGGTGAACCTCGATGGTTTGTATTTGATAACACCTAACGAAGATGAATTGCCGGTGCTGTGTTCGGATAAAGCATTCCTTACCCAGTTGCAGGTAGAAGAATTGCTGCAAAAGGGGGTGAAGAACATCTGGTTACATAACGGCAAGCACGGCTCAGCCCTTTACAATAAAGAAAAAGCGGTGACGCTGCATGCACCGGATATCCATGTGGTGGATTGTACCGGCGCCGGTGATGGTTCGTTGTCTGGCTACATTCTTGGAAAACATTTGGACAAAGAAGATCTGGAGTGTTTGAAGCTGGCGCATACTTTGTCCGCTGAAATATTGCAGGTGAATGGCGCTATTGCCACTCATTTAACGCAAGAAAAGCTGCTTGCCCTTGTAAACACTTATTACCCGGCATAACTTGTTAGTTTGCCTGTCGGTCATATGGAGCATGAGCCTGCTTGGGGCTTATCGGTAAGGTTGCCCCATATAAAAGCTACAAACAGATTTGGCATAAGCATGGCGTTTGAATAGTAAATACAATGTTCTTTCGTCCATCCTTCGTTCAACTTCCGTATAACCTTCGTATTCGGTTTGATAAATATTGGGTGGTTTCTTTCATACCAGCATTCAGCCTCTCCCCTACCCTGCTGTGTCAACACAAATAAAATAAGGACTGTGCCATAAGGAAGCAATGAAGCCCTTCTCGAATAAAAGCTCAACCCCCGTTATCCGTCGGTTAATGTGTAAGCTTCGACTTAAGGGGTAAAAGGTTACGAAAGCATAAATTTGTTTTTATGAATCCATTTTTAGAAATACACCCTGAAGTAAAACAAGCCCTGGCGAACGGCAAAGCCGTTGTGGCACTGGAATCCACCATCATCTCCCATGGTATGCCGTATCCCAAAAATGTGGAAACCGCATTGGCCGTAGAACAAGTAGTAAGAGAAAACGGGGCTATACCCGCCACCATTGCTATCATGAATGGCAAATGCAGGGTAGGGTTAACCAAAGAGCAGTTAGAATATTTTGGAAAGGCCAAGGATGTGTGGAAAGTAAGCCTGCGGGATATGCCGTATGTCATCAGTCAAAAACTTTACGGTGCAACTACGGTGGCTGCTACTATGCGGATAGCCGATATGGCTGGCATCAAAGTATTTGTAACCGGTGGCATTGGCGGGGTGCATAGGGGCGCAGAAACAAGTATGGATATTTCTGCCGACCTGACCGAAATGGCACAAACACCTGTAGTGGTTGTATCAGCCGGTGTAAAATCAATTTTGGATATTGGATTGACTTTGGAATATTTAGAAACGAAAGGTATTCCGGTTATTACTTATGGACAGCATGAGTTCCCAAGTTTCTATTCCCGAAAGAGCGGCTTTACTTCACCATTACGTTTAGATACCCCCGCTGCTATTGCAGACCTGCTGAGCACAAAATGGAAATTCGGATTGAACAGCGCTGTTTTAATAGCCAACCCGGTACCCGCAGAACAGGAAATCGCATCAGAAGAAATGGAAGTGCATATACTCCAGGCCTTGGCTGCGGCCAAAGAAAAGAATATCAGCGGAAAAGAGGTCACCCCATTCTTACTGCAATACATTGCGGAGCATTCCAACGGCGAAAGCCTGGAAGCAAATATTGCATTGATAAAACACAATGCGAAAGTGGGAGCGGAGATTGCGGTGGCATTAAATTAGCATCGCTTTAATAATATTTGCCCGCCCCATTTTATCGCCATAAAAGCTCAGAGTTTTTTTAAATTTGGCTATGCTTTATTTCTATCACAGGCCCATATAATGTGACAATTAAAAGTTACATACCAACAGGGGTGCTTAAAGACTTTGTAGATGCCATTCACTTTTTAAGTGGTGAGCAGATAGGAAACGGTGTGGCATTTCCGCGGGTCAACCAGGTTATAATTATCAACCTGGGCTCAAACTTTTTCTCTTCTGATATATATTCTTCATACGCACCAGAGCATGAGGTAAATGCTACTGTGTGGATGAATGGTAAACATGATACACATTTTATGCTTGGCAACAAAGGCACAACAAGTATGTATGCCATTAGTATTAAACTGGGCATGATGCCTTACTTTGCCAGCTTACCCGCCTATGCAACTAACGATCAGGCTGTCGATGCTGTACACTGGACAAACCCTGACATATTCAATCTGAGGGAACAACTCTTTGTGTGCGAGACTATACATCAGGGATTTTTACTGATCGAACAGTTTCTTACGAGCCAGCTAAAAGGGAAGGATTTTTCCTCTTTTGAGAAAATAACATGGCTAAGCAAGGCCATCAAAACTCACTCCGTAAATCAGCTATCGGAAAAACTTGGCGCCAGCAGAAAACGACTAAGAAGTGAAGCACAGTTCTTTTTTGGCAGTTCTATTAAAACAATACAGGGAATTATCCGCTTTAATAAAACGCTGTCACAAATTGCAAATCATCCCGGGCAAACCTTGTCTTCGCTTCATGAATATTATGATCAGGCCCATTTCATCAATGATTTCAAAGCAAACACCGGCATTACCCCTTTGCAATACAAAAAGCTTTGTCTTCAATTTCCCTTTATACAGCACACCCCCAATTTTTTGGCGTTGAAAAAGGAAACATTTTTACAATTTATTGGTGAATAAGTCACCTATTTTGCCTGCAAAACTTATCTTGTATGCAAAAGAAAAAAACAAAACAAACCACCCGGAGGGATTTCATAAATAGTGTTGCCGCTGGTACTGCTTCGCTATTGGTACCCGTTGCCCTAGCAACTGCTGATAAAACTGCCACGGGATGCCCTGTTGTTCATTTTGAACTTGGGTGTAAAGACCTGGAAAAAACAACTACGTTTTATAC
>JAEUVL010000416.1 GCA_016786965.1 Chitinophagaceae bacterium | reverse complement strand
CTTGGGTTTGAGCATATATTTTTTATTGCGGCAGCAAGCGGAAGCGGTACAGGCGAATTGCTTGATGCAGTTGCGGAGCTGATCACCGATGATGCATCAGATGAGACAAAAGAGATCGACGCCTTACCAAAATTTGCCATTATCGGGCAGCCCAATACTGGTAAATCATCTTTACTGAATGCACTTGTAGGCGCAGAAAGGACCATTGTAAGTGATATTGCAGGTACAACAAGAGATACGATCCATACACATTATAACCTGTTTCAAAAAGAGTTTGTATTGATCGATACGGCCGGGATACGACGCAAAGCCAAAGTGCATGAAGACCTGGAATTTTATTCCGTTATCCGTGCTATTAAAGCGGTGGATGAAGCTGACGTATGCTTGCTGATGCTGGATGCTGAGAAAGGAATAGCGGCACAGGACCTGAATATCTTTAGCCTGGCAGTAAAAAAAGGAAAAGGCATAGTGGTATTGGTGAATAAATGGGACCTGGTGAGCAAAGAAACCAATACAGCAAAAGATTATGAGAAAGAACTGAAAAAGCGGTTTGCGCCATTCAGTGATGTTCCGATACTGTTTATTTCAGCAAAGGAGAAAACAAGGATATTCAAAGCCATCGAAGTGGGGCTGGAAGTATTTGAGAGCAGGAAACAAAAAATATCCACGTCATCCCTCAACGATATTTTACTAAAGGCGATCCAGGCATACCATCCGCCAGTGGTCCGGGGCCATCCAATAAAGATTAAATTCATTACTCAGTTGCCAACGGCTGTGCCTTCTTTTGCCTTCTTTTGCAATTTCCCGGACGATATTAAACAGCCGTATAAGAACTACCTGGAAAATCAACTCAGGGAGAACTACAAACTTACAGGTGTGCCGGTAAGGATATTTTTTAGGAAAAAGTAGGTAAGTTGCTGAAAACTAATGCTTCGTCACCTGCATGACAATAAAATCATCGCTTGAAAATTTGGATATGTCCCGAATCCTTCTACCTTTGCGCCTGAATTTTAAAACAAAACAAAAACAAGTACAATGAAAAAGGTATTCGCAATCATCGCTATCGCTGGTGTAATGGTAGCTTGCAACAACAGCTCTGACAAAAAAGACAAAGGTGCTGACAGCGCTGCAATCAACAACATGATCGATTCTGCTAAAGGTGCCATGGATAAAATGGTAGATTCTGCTTCTGGTGCTATGAACAACATGGTAGATTCTGCTAAAGGTGCTATGGACAAAATGACTGATTCTGCTTCTAAGAAAGTAGAAGAAATGAAGCCTAAGATGTAATCATTGTACTGTTACAATACATTACTTCTTGCAAGAAAGTAAGCCCCGGCCTTTGGTCGGGGTCTTTTTTTATGCCTACATATCAGTTTGGCCGGTATTCCGGCCATCACAGCTGTTACTTGAAAATCTGAAGCAGGTGTTCTGCCTTATTGCGAAACCGAAGGGCTTCTTCGTTTTGTGATAAAATAAAACTGTTGTCTTCCAGTTTGCCAATCACTTTTTCCATTTCTTCCTTGGTGTCGTATACCATTTGGCGGAAGGGATTCTTATAATCTTTGGCCCTTGATTCGTATATAGCTTTTGTGAGTTTATCGTTGGTGAGAACAGACTGTTGAAGCAGTTGTACAAACAGCTTTTTGGTGAATTTTTTCGGACTGAAATTCAATACTTCCAGCATACATGCCCACGCATGATGTCTCTTCTCTGTTGCATAGGCTTTACTGTAGCGGTGGTAGGTATCATGTACTTCATCCCAGCCGGCTATCTTTCCAGATTTAATGGAACGGATCATTGCCTTTACTGCTTCTTCGGGTACCAGGAGTCCTCCAATATTTTTCCAGGATTTTCTTACGGGTGTGGCTGGAAGCAGTTTGACCAATTGCTGCCAGGAACTAATATTGCGGTCTTCGATCCAACCGATCAATTGAGTGGTGCCATAATAAATGATCATTTCTCTGAAGGAATTCCATGCTTCAGGTACCTTCACCAGCAATGTTTTCCGGTGAGCATTTTCAAATCCTTCAGCCAGTATTTCCAGTTGATCTATTTCCTTTTTGTTGTTTTGCAGTAATGTTTTGCCGGTTTTGGCAAGATCCTTTTCTGCAATTTGTTTATTGTTTTTTTTGGCCCAGGCGACAGCAACATATTTTTGCAGCAGTTCAAGTGCTTCCATCATTTCATTCACACTATCGGGTGCCAGGTAATCATATTCTATCTCAATGCTTTTGTCAATTCTTTTATCCCGGCTTACATATTTGCCGGCGTTTCTGGCCAGGGCATACATATTATACAAGAACCAATAGGCCGGCATCACCACCAGCTGATCATTTGTTATATCATTACTCACCAGTGAAAAAGGCAGTGGTATATTAAGTTCTGCCGGGAAATCGCCTTTGGCAATAATAGTATAGGATGCAAATTTTGAGTTATGTTTCAGGCTGACACAAAGGCCGGGCCAGAAGCCACGGCCGGCTATTATCTCGCCGTCAGCACCCCTTGAGTTGTGATTGGAGCCAATTGTCGCACCTGCAGCCATATTTGTTTGGCCCAATACCGTGGCAGCGCATAAGAAGGAGTTATTGTGATGTTGCTCATGTGCCGGAAAGATAAGTGAGTTCAGTACCTCACAGCAGGATATGGTGGAGTTATCACCAAGGTATGAGTTGATCAACCGGGCACCATACTTCAACTGAGAGTTGTTGCCCATCATAAACCTTACCGCTTTCACGCCATAAAAAATACGGCAGCCATAGCCGATGATACCATTCACCAGTTCACAGCCTTCCCCTATCTGTGAGGCGGCTTCAGGGGATGAGTTGATGGTGATATTCTTTATTTTATTAGCACCTTTCAGGTATGCATCACTGCCGATCCATACATCTTTAATGATCTTACAATTTTTAATAACTGTACGGTCGCCTATTTTGCCATAATAGCCTCTTTGTGTATCAAACTTTTTGTCTGTGAATTCTTTAAATCGCTGGAGCAGTTTTTCATCATCCCTGTATTTTGACCATAGCCAGGCATCTCCTGCCTGCATACCATTGAATGGAAGGATGCTGCGCCCTGCATTTTCATTGCAGATCTCCATCCAGATGCGCACAGATTCATTTTCCCCGTCTTTCAATACGCCGTTGCCAAATTTGGAATGATCGGTAGAGGTCAGTTCGTTGATGTTTACCAGCATTACATCATTGCCAATGATATAGTGGCTCATGAAGTTGACATTGTCAATAACGACATTATCGCCGATATCGCAACTGACAATGGTGCTGTTATATAAGCCCACCGGCATCCGCAGATTATTGAACTCATGGAACCAGGGTTCCATTTTTCCAATACGGACAAGGCCAAAAAAGGAACACCTTTTTACCAGCTTTGGATCGAAAGCCTGAGCTACCAGTATTTTATTCCAGTTGTCAGAACTGTTATCGTTTTTTTCCAGAATTGTTATTTCGGCTGGGGTCAGTTTACGGTATTTGATTCCGCTGCGGTGTTGGATATTTCGCAGGTGATATTCATTTTTCCCTTTGGGAATAAACTGTTTAGGAATAAAGCCGTAACCTAAAGAGGCAATGGATTGTTTGGCGATATGATTCATGAAGTAAAGTTCAATAGTTTCAGAGGTTTGAAAAGTTTACAAGCCTGTGAAAAATCGAAATTCGAGAGCTTGCAGAACATATTAAACCATGCTTACTCCACTGTTACACTCTTTGCCAAATTTCTCGGTTTATCCACATCACATCCTTTGGCCACTCCAATATAGTAAGCCAGCAATTGCAGCGGAATGACACTGAGCATGGGAGCCAGTATCTCGTCGGCCTCGGGTACTACCATCACATCTTCAGACAATGCGGCGGATATTTCATCTCCTTCAGTGATGACAGAAACAACCCTCCCTTTCCGGGCCTTGATCTCCTGCATATTACTCACCACTTTTTCATGATAGGTGTCTTTGGTGGCTACAAATACCACCGGCAGGTTTTCATCCACCAGGGCGATAGGGCCATGTTTCATTTCGGCAGCAGGGTATCCTTCAGCATGTATATAGGATATCTCTTTGAGCTTGAGGGCGCCCTCCAGAGCTACAGGGAAATTGTATCCCCTGCCGAGGTACAGAAAATCACGGGCATCTTTATATTTTTCGGCCAGTATTTTTATATTGTTACTGTGTTGCAGAGTCCAGGCTACTTTTTCAGGAATCTCTTCCAATTCTTTCAGCAGCTGCATATAGCGATCCTGCTCAATAGTGCCTTTGATATACCCGATCTTTAGGGCTATCATGGTCAGCACTGCCAGTTGTGCCGTAAAGGCTTTTGTACTTGCCACTCCAATTTCAGGACCCGCATGCGTGTAAGCACCTCCATGACTTATACGGGCTATGGATGATCCCACAACGTTCACCACTCCGAGTATGATGGCGCCTTTTTCTTTGGCCTTTTCAATGGCTACCAGGGTATCGGCTGTTTCACCACTTTGCGAAATGGCAATGATCACATCGCCTTTATTGATCACCGGGTTGCGGTAGCGAAACTCAGAGGCATATTCCACTTCCACATTGATGCGGGTGAGCTCTTCAAATATATATTCTGCCACCAGGCCGGCGTGCCAACTGGTGCCGCAGGCGATCATTACAATGCGGTTGGCATTTACTATCTGGTCGGCATACTGTTGAATACCGCTCATGGTGATGGTACCAGCTGCTGCATCCAGTCTTCCGCGGAGGCAATCATGAATGGTCCGGGGTTGTTCGAATATTTCTTTCAGCATGAAGTGGTCATACCCACCTTTTTCTATCGCAGCCAGTTCTATATCCAGTTTTTGAACGTAAGGAGTAAGTTTTTCATTACCCAGGTTCTTTAAAATAAGTTCATCTGGTTTTACAATGGCCAGTTCATAGTCGTTTACATACACAACTTCTTTCGTGTATTCGAGCATTGGGGAGGCGTCAGAGCCAAGAAAGTGCTCGCCTTTGCCCACACCAATTACCAGGGGACTTCCTTTTCGGGCGGCAAT
>JAEUVL010000371.1 GCA_016786965.1 Chitinophagaceae bacterium | reverse complement strand
CCTTCCAGTTCCCTGACAGGTACATCATTTCTTTCGTAAATACCTTTGGGTTGAAAAACGGTATTCAGCGCTTTTACAATAGCTGGTTTCCATACATCTATCCCGAGGGCCAGCGTTTGTATCACAAAATAGTCATTGAACTTATCTATGATCAATTGTGGCAAATAATCCGCTTCTCCAAATACCAGCCTGCAGTTTTCGGTATAACCCAGCTTTTGCCGGTAGGCCCAGCATTGCTGTATCTGCTCCAGGAAATATTGGTCGTTAATAATGGCTGCCCTGTTTCTTGTCAGCAATCGCACTAGTATTTGCGATTTGGGGTTAATGTAGCCTTTGCCCACGAATTTCTTATCATGGGTAAATACCTCTACAATATCTCCGCCTGCAGGTTCTCCATCCACCTTATCCACCTCATTATTAAATATCCAGGGATGGCCGTTCACCACACGGGGGCTGATCTTTTTTCTTAAATAGACAGTATTCATAAACGGTCGCAAGGTAAGCCAAAGCTCCCTATGGTGGTGCAGCGACAACGATTAAGGACCCGGTTACGCCATTTTGTCCTCAAATCCTGCGTTGGCAGTATTCTTGTCCACCTTACCTTTGCAATCAATTTTGTAAAAATGGCAGACAAAGACATGAAAACAGAGAATTTACAGGACAATAATGGCGGTATGGATATAAATACCGACGAGAACATGAGTGGCAGCACCCATCTGAATGAACCCGTGGCAGAAGAATCGGAAATGGAAGCCCTGAAGGCCAAACTGGAAGAAGCTGATGACAAATACTTGCGTAAAGTGGCTGAATTTGAAAACTACAAACGACGCAGTGCCAAAGAACGGATCGAATTGATACAAACGGCGGGGAAAGATGTTATTATAGAATTACTGGAGGTCCTGGATGATTGTGATCGTGCCCAGAAGCAACTGGAAACCAGCGAAGACGCTGCCGCCATCAAACAGGGGGTAATGCTGGTCTTTAATAAACTCCGCTCCGCCCTGCAGGCCAGGGGTGTAAAAGCTATGGATACCTTAAACCAGGATTTTAATCCCGATCTTCATGAGGCTATTACAGAAATACCTGCTGCCTCCGAAGAACAGAAAGGCAAGATCGCTGATGAAGTGGTAAAGGGTTATTTACTGAACGACAAGATCATCCGCTACGCTAAAGTGGTGGTGGGGAAATAATTTGAAAATTTGGTATGTGTGAAAGTTTAGCTATGCTTTTCACACTTTCACATTGGCCATATTGACACATTTATGAGCAAAAGAGATTATTACGAAATACTGGGTGTAACTAAAACAGCTACAGCGGATGAAATTAAAAAAGCATACCGCAAAGTGGCTATGCAATTCCATCCCGACAGGAACCCTGGAGATAAAGCAGCCGAAGAAAAGTTCAAAGAAGCGGCTGAAGCCTACGAGATACTGAGCGATGCAGATAAAAAAGCACAATATGACCGCTATGGGCATGCAGGTGTTAGCGGCAATGGCCGGGGAGGATTTGGCGGCGGCGGTGCAGGCGGTATGAACATGGATGATATTTTCAGCCAGTTCGGTGATATTTTTGGTGACGACCTCTTTGGCAATTTCTTTGGCGGACAAAGAGGTGGCCGTGGCCAGCAACGCAGCCGCGGTATCAGAGGAAACAACCTCCGGGTAAAACTTAAACTGACCTATGAAGAAATTGCCAAAGGCGTAACAAAGAACATAAAAGTAAAAAAGCATGTTGTCTGCAACACTTGTAGCGGCAGCGGGGCTAAAGATAAAGGCAGTGTTCAAAACTGCGGCACTTGTGGCGGTAGTGGGCAGGTAAGAAGAGTCCAGAACACGTTCCTTGGACAAATGCAAACAGTAACCACCTGTCCCACCTGTAATGGTGAAGGCACTACCGTTACTGCAAAATGTACCAGTTGCAAAGGTGAAGGCCGGGTTTACGGAGAAGAAACAGTAAGCATCGATATCCCAGCCGGTGTACAGGAAGGGATGCAACTAAATATCAGTGGCCGCGGTAATGCTGGTGAAAGAGGCGGGGGCCCGGGCGACCTTATAATATTAATAGAAGAAGAACCGCATAAAGAATTGCACAGGGAAGGTTTAAATGTGGCCTATGAACTGCACCTTTCTTTTACTGATGCAGTGTTCGGCACACAGATAGAAGTGCCTACCATTGATGGAAGGGCCAAGATCAAAATACCTGCCGGGACACAAAGCGGAAAAATATTCCGGCTAAAAGGAAAAGGTTTCCCAGCGGTAAACTCGTATGAAAAAGGCGATCAATTGATACAGGTGAGTGTGTGGACACCACAGCATTTAAGCGCAGAAGAAAAAGCCGCCCTGGAGAAATTTAGCCATTCCCCCAATTTCAAACCACATCCGGATAAAAGTGAGAAGAATTTCTTTGATAAAATAAAAGAAATGTTTTCTTAGTCCTGGGTGTTTCCGCTTTTTTTCTTTTTCACTTTAGAGTAAAGTGTTTTAGCTTGTTGTACCAGTGCTACAAATTCTTTTTGGAGAAGGTCATTAGTACCGGAAGAAGATTGCGCCAGTGTAATGATCTCATTCCAACCCACATTTTTAATGAATGGAGAACTGCGAAGCAAAGAACCAAACATGGCCACCGCAGCCGAAAAATGATAGCATTTGGGTAACTCTTCAAAAGGAGTAAAATCAAATTCGCTTACATAGCTGTATTTTAAGACTTGTTCGCTTCCCGGTTGCTGATATTGTAACTGAATATCTCCCAGTTTTCCCGGAGTGAAATTATCTTTAACCGCACTTTTATTTGCATCAGTAGGTGTTATTTCAAAAATGGCAAGCATCGAATGACCCGAACCAATCTCACCACCTTCAATGGCAGATAAGGAATCACGCAGGGCACCTACCTTGTTATCAAAACCCACGAGGCGGTACTCCTTCACATACTCCGAATTGAAGACCACATCCATGTACACATTATCTGCCACCGCATATAAAGTTTGGGTAAATTCTTTCAGTAATACTTTCTCTGCTTCTTTATAATTATCCAGGTAGGCAAAATTTCCATTGCCTTTTTTCGCCAGTGTTTGTATTTTGGAATCCTTATAATTTCCCATGCCCACTCCCAGGCAGGTAAGATATATACCACTCTCCTTTTGCATTGAGATCATTTCATCCAGTTCAGCTTCCGTTTTTAATCCCACATTGAAATCTCCATCAGTAGCCAGTATCACCCGGTTATTGCCATTCTCAATAAAATGATTACGGGCCACACTGTATGCCAGCTTGATGCCAGATTCGCCGGGTGTGGTTCCCCCCGGTGTAAGTTCATCTATTACTTTCAAGATCTTTGCCTTTTCTCCGCCACTGGTTGTGTTAAGCATTACACCCGTTACTCCGCCATAGACCACGATCGAAACAGAATCCTTTTGCCGGAGATTATTTACCAGCAACCGAAAAGCTGATTGCAGCAGGGGAAGACGATTAGGCATATCCATAGAGCCTGATACATCGATAAGGAAAACGAGATGACTGGGTGGCAATGTATCCAGGTTCAGTTTACGGGACGACAGGTTTACATAAAACAATTGGTTATCAGGATTCCAGGGGCAATTGGTTAGATTGGTCTTCAGGCTAAAGAGATCATTGCTTGATGGCTCGTTGTAATCAAGGTTAAAATAATTCAGCATTTCCTCTATCCGAACTGCATCAGGTGGCACCAATGAGTTGAGGGTGATAAAGCGGCGTATATTACTGTAAGAAGCCCTGTCCACATTGAGCGACATGCCGGTATTAGGATACTTCTTGGCATTCACAAAATGATTTTCCAAAAGGCTGGCATAGGTTTCATCGCCGGTAAACCAGCTTTTCTGTTCCTGTTTTTCCAGGTCTTTGGTAAATGAAGAAAGCTTATCTCTCCTTAATTTAGAAGCAGCAGCAGACAGCAGTTTCATTTTTACAGAAATATAATTGTCTGCATTTACTACCAGTTTTTCTGTACGGTATCCTTCCATTGAAAAACTGAATGTATCTATCTGCTGGCTGGAAATAATTCCAAACGTACCTGTAGAGCCGCTTTTGAAAAGATAACCCGTCTTATGCTGCAGTATGCTCACATTCTGCAATACATTGCCTGATTCGTCCTTGACCTCGCCACGAACATAGAATTGCTGGGCGAAAACAGGCGAACAGAAGTGCAAAAAGATGATTATATGACAAACGGTCTTCAACGGGAACTATTGGAACGATAAAATACAAAAAAAACCGGACTAAGTCCCTGAATTTACACCAGTTGGTATATCTCTTTCAGGTTACGGCCCAATCCATCATAATCCAATCCATATCCCACAACAAACTTGTCAGGTATTTCAAACCCAACATAATCCAGCTTTAAGGGGTAAGCAGTAGCTTCCTTCTTGTGCAGTAAAGCAGCGATCTTCAACGATTTAGGTTGCTGGTGTTCCAGTTTAGGAAGAAAATTGTGCAAGGTCTTACCTGTATCCACAATATCTTCTACAATGATGACTTCTTTTCCAAACAAGTCGTCATCAAGTCCAATAGAAGTAACAACATTTCCTGATGATTTCATTCCTTTATAAGAGGCAAGTTTAATGAAGCAAAGCTCCGCTTCTATTGTCAGTTGTTTAAAGAGGTCCGAGGCGAACATAAAGGAGCCGTTTAGTATGGCAATGAACAGTGGGCGCCTGCCTTCGTAATCATTATTGATAGCTGCCGCCAGTTCTTTGATACGCTGATGAATAACTTCTTCGGAAAGGTAAGTGTCAAACTTTTTATCATGTACGTTGATAACAGGCATAAATGGTTCAGTTAGTTGGTTGATTTATGGGGAAGTGTTGGAATAAGTGAATAGTTATCTTTCAGGACCAGTTTAGGCATAGAGGCCGCTTTCTTTTTCAGATGGAGCCGTTCTCCCGGAGCTGGTTTTGCATCTGCCGTTAGCCAATTCAGTTCCAGTAAGGTTTCCAGGCGAATGCCTTGTTGCTGAGCAATATCATGCAGGACCTCTCCGGGTTTCATCACATGGTACTCATTTGCGCCGGTCTTTCTTTTCCGCTGCAGGTACACCAATTGATCTTTTTCTGTTTCTTCGGCACGATCTAGTTCATTGAACTCAAACAGCTTTGAAAGGTCCACATTATATTGCCTGGCGATAGCCAAATAGGATGTCCCTTTTTTTACGTACACTACTTTCGTTTCATTGATAGTAAACTGTCCTTCAGGGTAATTAATTATAGTTGCCGATGCATTATTCTTTTGTTTATCAGGTTCGGCCTGAGGTACTTCACCGGGTGGAACTCCAGTAGCATAAGTGCCTTGCGCTTCTTCGGCAATTATTTCACCAGCAGGTTCCTCCTTTTTTCCCAATGCTATTAAAGTATACTCCTGCAAGCCATAGTCTTCCACCATCTTTATCAGCACTTGCGGATATTTTGGATTAGTGGCATAGCCGGCTTGTTTCAAACCGTTTGCCCAGCCTGCATAATCTGTCGGGTCCAATTGAAATAAAAAAGCATAGCGTTGCCCGTTCTTTAAAAAATCAGAATGATCCCGGTAGCTGTCTTCCGGTTTGGGATATTTACGAAAGCATTCTCCTTTTGCATCATCATTATGTCTTAC
>JAEUVL010000353.1 GCA_016786965.1 Chitinophagaceae bacterium | reverse complement strand
CTGGTTCTTCAATACCAGGCTGCCACCATAATATAATACGATGGTAAAAAGCAATACGCCCAATACTTCCGACAAGGGCGAGGCAAGGTCTCTTTTGTAAGCGATATTATTTTTAGCGGCCAGTAATTCTTCATTGGTCTTAAAAAATTTATTGCGCAAGAGCTTTTCTATATTAAATGCTTTGATGACCCGGAGGCCGCCCAGTGTTTCATCTATGATGGAAAATGTTTCTCCGTTCTTCCGGGCCACTTCTTCTGAATGCCTTTTCAGCGATTTGGTGATCCGGCCTATTACCAGTCCCAATAAAGGAATGATGACCAGGATGAACAGGGTGAGCTGCATACTGATGGTGAACAGCACGGTGAGTGTAACAATGATGGTCATTGGGTCCCGTATCCAGCCTTCGAGGGTGCCTACGACAGAACCTTCCACTTCTCCCACATCATTCGACATGCGGCTCATAAGGTCGCCTTTTCTTTTTTCATTAAAAAAACCGATAGGCAGCCTCAGTATCTTGTCATAGAGATCTTCCCGTAGTTGATTAACGATCTTATTCTTTAGCGGGTTCAATACATAATAAGATAGATAGACAAACAGGTTCTTGAGAATAATAGAGGTGATCATGAGCAGGCAGATCAACCCCAGCGCTGTTATGTTTCCTTCCCGGTTTCTCAGATCCGAAATAGAAGTATTGATCCATTGAATGACGGCATTCTTGCTGCCCGAGGTAACGGTTGGCTGATCGCCGGTGAAGATCAGTTGCAAAAAAGGCATGAGCATACCTACTGAAACGATGGAGAAAACGATGCCCAGAAGGGTGAAGAGGAAGTAAAGGACAATTTTTCCTTTGTAAGCTTTTAAGTATTGAAAGATCCTGGCGTATTGTTTCATTGAAAATGCTTCTGCTGCAAAGCCGCAAAGTAACTAATTTTACGCCGTCCGCCGTGGCTTTCATACAGGCAGGCTGCAAAAATGACATAAACATGGAAGAAGGTAAAAGACAGAAACAGATAGCCGGATTGCTGAACGAGGAAATGAACCGGATCTTTCAGCACCTGGGATTAAGTATGATCGATGGCGGTATGGTGTCCATTTCATCCGTAAAAGTGACCCCCGACCTGCTGGAAGCCCGGTTTTACCTGAGCTTTTTCCAGGTAAAGGATGTGCAGGCCGCCCTGAAGAAGATTGAAGACCGCCATCATGAAATAAAAAAGGAACTGGCGGCCAAAGTGCGGCACCAGTTGCGCAGCATACCCGTACTGAAGTTTTTCCAGGATGATACGCTGGACCAGGTATTTAAAATGGAAGAACTGTTTAAAAAGATAGAAGAAGAGAAGAAAGATAAAAGTGAATAGCTAAAAGATAACAGGTGGGCATGGTCAGGATACGTTAACTAATAAACCAGTAAACTATTAAACTAATAAACTTTCTTTTCGCTTGGCGCTATTTTAAAGCCAAGAAATCCACGAATGCCATTAACATCATTGCCTGGATCAGTATTGTGGCCATGATCTTTGGTACAGCGGCGCTGATATTGCTGCTGAGTGTGTTCAATGGTTTTGAAGGGCTGGTAAAATCGCTGTACTCTTCTTTTTATACCGATCTGAAAATCTCTCCTGTCGCCGGTAAAACGGTGACCATTACTCCTGAACAATTGGCCAAACTGAAAGGGCTCACCAGTATCAAAAATTTTTCCCTGGTA
>JAEUVL010000307.1 GCA_016786965.1 Chitinophagaceae bacterium | reverse complement strand
ACCAACGTATTGAAGATCGCTAAAGTGGAATAAGAGTGAGCATAAAATATTCTAACAACCGGCGCTGTAAAGGGGCCGGTTTTTTTGTGCCTAAGCCTGCCGGGATAAAACATACATACTCATTACTCTCTGTCATTCCTTACTACACTCTTGAATTATTGTCTTTAAAATATACTGAAACAAATCCGTCACACTCCTGACCCGTTACTTAAAATAAATACTGCTAAAAAAACTGTACAGAACACTAATCTCAAAGGGTAAACACCCAGGAAAACAAGACTATTATTGCCTCCCTTACAAAGATATTCAGTGTAACAAAAATCATACACTCAACTGACACCTCTCACCTTCTATACTGTGATAAAAAAATAGTTTACAGTAAACAAATTTTCCTCTATTATGAAAAAAATACTGGTTCCTACAGACTTCTCAGCTAATTCCAAAAGTGGCATCCGGTATGCCATCAACTGGGCCTCCAGGCAAAAATTTGAAATAACCTTTATTCATGTACTTTATATTTTAAGGCCCACACAATGGAGTGATGCATTCTTTGAAAAGTATGCTGAACAGGAAGAAACTATATGTAGAAAAAAATTTGAAACCTTTATAGCTGGCATATATAGAAATATGAATATTAAGCCAGGTAAGCATTCTTATAAAATTATTCAGGGAATAAGCGCTGACATTACTATTCTGGATTACTGCAGAAAAAACAAGGATATTGATTACATCTGTATCAGCACCCGGGGAGCTGGAAAATTCAAAAAAATATTTGGCACCAATACCGGAAATCTGATTACCAAATCCAATGTACCTGTGCTTGCAGTTCCGAATAATTATAAAACATCTGACATCACCCGAATATTGTACGCAGCTGACTTCCGTAATTATCCGGCAGAATTAAAAAAGGTTATTGATTTTGCAATGCCACTTAAAGCGAGTATTGAAGTATTGCATTTGACCTGGCCTGATGAAATTACTCTTGACAAAACTTCAATTGAGGCCGCCTTTAAAAAACAGTATAAATACGGACTGAAGATACATTTTAAAAAAAATGACGCTTCCAATTCGCTTATCCAAAATCTCCAAAACCAGATCAGGGTAAGAAAGCCATCTGTAGTGATAATGTTTACAAATCAGGAGCGGACATTCTTTCAGAAACTCTTCAACTCAAGCAAAGCAGAAAGCTTGTCTTTTAACCTGAAAGTCCCACTACTTGTTTTTAGTAAAAAATAAAAACACTTCTTGTTATGAAAAATATATTGGTGCCAACAGATTTTTCAGTTTATGCCAAGAAGGCTGCTTTGTACGCCTCAGAAATTGCCAGCAATAATGGATCGAAGATTTACTTGCTTCATGTCATTGAACCAGTTACTGATAGTATCAGACAACCCTATCCTCTGCATTGATGATACTTTTTACAGTGAGGGCTCATTGTTTAGAAACATTTCCCCTTCACACTTATTATCAGTATTCGTTACCATTATTATGACCGCTGTAGTTGTACTGGGTCTTCTTTTTAAACCCAGGAAAAAACGGGTCTGGCATTTCAGCATTGATACTTTTGTTATACTGCTTTTATACATTACGCTCATCATATACTTATTTATTAATAAATAAATTTTGCAAGAGATGAACTGGCACAGATTAAACATACCGGAAACATTTGAATTACTGGGATCGGGCAAGCAGGGCTTAACCACAAATGCAGCTGAAGAAAAACTGTTGCAGGTTGGTCCTAACGAATTACAGGAAGGGAAAAAGAAAAGCATAGCCGGTATGTTGCTGGCACAGTTTAAAGATGTGATGATCTTAATATTGCTGGCAGCCGCTATCATATCCGGCATCATTGGCGACCTGACCGATACCATCGTTATTCTTGTTATTGTTCTTCTTAATGCCATAATAGGTTTCTTACAGGAATACCGTGCAGAAAAAGCCATGCTGGCCTTAAAGAAAATGGCCGTCACACAAGCAAGAGTGATGCGGGATGGGAGCATCGCCTGGTTGCCTGCTACTATGCTGGTGCCCGGAGACGTGGTATTGTTAGAAGCGGGCAATGCTGTTCCTGCAGATGTACGCATTATAGAATCCATCAATCTTAAAGTTGAAGAAGCAGCATTAACCGGCGAGTCACATGCAATAGACAAAACCATTCATTCAATAGAAGCAGATGACTTACCATTGGGTGATAAAAAGAACATGGCGTTCAAAGGTACGTTTGTAACATACGGACGGGGAACTGCTGTGGTCATTGCCACTGGCATGCAAACAGAGTTGGGCCGCATAGCGAAAATGCTACAGGAAGATGAAACACTTACCCCTTTGCAACAACGGATGGCTTCTTTCGGGAAAAAACTATCTGTCCTCGTCTTATTGCTGTGTGTGTTGTTTTTTGTGGCCGGCTGGTTACGGGGTGAGGAGGTGGTAAAAATGGTAATGACAAGCATTTCACTGGCTGTTGCCGCTATTCCGGAAGCATTACCTGCTGTAATCACCATCTCACTTGCCCTGGCAGCCAAAAGAATGATCCGCTTCAATAGCCTTATCAGGAAATTACCAGCCGTAGAAACTTTAGGTTCTGTGACCTATATCTGTACTGATAAAACCGGCACTCTTACCAAAAACAAAATGCATGTGGAAGAAGTGTTTGTAAACGGGACAATGTATGACAGAAATTCCTTAGCGGCCATCACAGAAGATAATAAGGCCATGCTATTGCTCCGGGCATTCGGACTAAACAACGATGCTGTGGCCGGAGAAGATAAAATAATAAAGGGAGACAGTACCGAAATAGCTTTAATGGAAATACACAGGGAGCTAAACATTCAACAGGACCTATGGCCCCGGTTGGCTGAAATTGCTTTTGATGCCGACCGGAAACTGATGACCACTTTTCACAGCTATAATAATAAAATCATTTCTTTCACCAAAGGAGCCCCTGATATTCTGCTGCAACGATGTGTTGATATCGACTTAGCCGTTATGCAAAAACAGGTAGACGATATGGCGGCTAAAGGTCATCGGATATTAGGATTTGCTTACCGTTACTGGGATGTATTGCCTCAATACCCGGACATAGAAATCCATGAATCCGGCTTGCAGTTCCTGGGCTTAGCCGGCATTATAGACCCGCCCAGGGAAGAAGTTTATGATGCAGTAGCGCAATGCAAAACAGCCGGCATTGTACCTGTAATGATAACCGGCGACCATCCGCTTACCGCAAAGACCATTGCAGAACGGATTGGTATTCTAAACAGCGAAAAGGATTTAGTGATCACCGGCCAGCAATTAGCACAATTAGACAACGATAGTTTCCTGGCCAAAGTGGAAAGGATAAAAGTATATGCACGGGTATCGCCTGAACAAAAACTGCAAATCGTAAAGATGCTGCAGCAGAAAGGTCATTATGTGGCCATGACAGGGGATGGTGTAAATGATGCCCCTTCTTTAAAACGGGCCAATATCGGTATTGCAATGGGCATTACGGGTACTGATGTTTCCAAAGAGGCGGCGCACATGATCTTGCTCGATGATAATTTTTCCACCATTGTAAGAGCTGTAAGAGAAGGAAGAAGAATTTATGACAACATCCTTAAGTTTATCAAATACCTGATGACAACCAATTCCGGTGAATTGTGGACATTACTTTTAGGACCAATGATCGGTTTACCTGTTGCGCTGTTACCTATTCATATTTTATGGATAAACTTAGTATCCGATGGTCTTCCGGCTATTTCCTTATCATTTGAAAAGGCAGAAAAAGATATAATGAACCGGCCGCCACGGCCACCACAACAAAGTGTTTTTGCCAATGGCAGAGGCCTGCACATGATCTGGGTGGGGATGCTGATGGCAGGCATAGCTTTATCTGCACAGGCCTGGGCTATCAATCATGGACTACATTGGCAAACCATAGTATTTAATGTTTTATGCCTGTGTCAAATGGGACATGTAATGGCCATCCGGTCTGAAAAACAATCCCTGTTTGCTTCAGGGGTATTTTCAAACAAACCCCTTATCGGCGGAGTGCTCATAGCTTTGCTGTTGCAGTTTGTCATTACTTACACACCAGCCTTTCAGCCCATATTTCAAACGGAAGCCTTAACGCTGAATGAATTTTTGATGGTGGGGGTATTGTCATCAATTGTCTTTTTTGCTGTCGAAATTGAAAAAATGCTATCAGGTAGAAAAAGGAAACAAGTATAAATGATCACACTTGTTTAAATGAATTAAGCCGGCAGATGATCTCTTTTCAAACTGTGCCGCTGCAGTTTTTCTCAGTGCCTATACTAAGCACTGTTTATTTTTTCCTGTAGCTGGGCGGGCGGGCCTTCTACTACGATGAAGAAGAAAGCCTCGACGATATCTTCTCCGACCAGATAGATATCGTGAAAGAAAGAAACTTCCTGAGCAATGGAAATGTGGTGGTAAGCACCGGCAGCACTCCCGTACACCTGCACCTACCCACCAACGTATTGAAGATCGCTAAAGTGGAATAAGAGTGAGCATAAAATATTCTAACAACCGGCGCTGTAAAGGGGCCGGTTTTTTTGTGCTGTGAAATCATTGAGTAATGCTTATTATAAATGGTCTGTTCCCCATACTGATCCTGACATTCTAAATCCATTCAATACCAGGGTTAATGAGCAAACAGAAGGACTGGCGAATCATTTAAGCAAAAAATAAGTTTTAGTTTCATTCTCCGTTCCATTATG
>JAEUVL010000172.1 GCA_016786965.1 Chitinophagaceae bacterium | reverse complement strand
TTTCATTCCCACGAAATAAACATCCTTCCTCCCGTTATTAGCATCAATGGCAAAGTAATAGTCGTTGTCCATATTAGCCTCGATGCTGTATTCCACCGGTATTGTTTTATTCTTTTCATCAAAAGTGATACTGGCAGGGGTGTAAGTTACCTGTACTTTATCAGGTTGTTCCCGGCCTACTCCATCCAATGAAGTCTGAAATCCTTTTTTCTTTCCGGTGATATTTAAAACGCCATTGAAAGTATTATTGCCTTTGGAAATTTTGATCTTGTTATCTGGGGCGATCAATGCTGGTGGCAATACAGTCAGGGGCTGATACAATTCCCCTCTGACCGGATCTGTAAACTTGTACTTAACCGGGCGAGTAAAAGAAAACGTTTCCCCAAATATCTTAACCGACACCTCCGCATTGTAGGCCGGGTCTACATCAGGTTGGCCAATGGCCAATTGGTCTGTAACATTAAAATATCCTTCCTCCATTTTCTTCGCCAGCCAGTAAGGCTGTGTAATAGGTTTGCCCGGAGCTACATATATCGTTTTTACAAAACCGATATTCTTATTTTTCTCTAATGGCTTTATCAGAGTTGTATCAAACGCATCCACCTTCACGTTCTGTAAAATAGCATCGGTCCCCAACCGGTTGTTAAAGGAGAAACTGATGCGGAGAGAATCTGTTTGAACGGCAAATTGTTCGGAGGCTGTTGCATCCAAAAACAATCCACTGCACTGTGCAATAAGCGTATGCACTTCTTTTAACTTCTGTGTTCTCCAGCTACCGTTGGGTAAGGCGCTGATTGATCTATACAATCTTACTAGTCCCTGTACTGACCTCTCAGGATGTAAGAGATCAAAGGAGGCTACCAGGCTGTCTATCATTTTTCCTATTCCCTCACCACCAACCACTCTTTTCCAGCTGAGTTCTGTCCCGTCAAGTAATTCACTTACCGGCTGATCTCCTTTTGTGGATTTGAAATACTCAAAGGATTCACCTCTTGTGGCCGG
>JAEUVL010000140.1 GCA_016786965.1 Chitinophagaceae bacterium | reverse complement strand
GTTGTTTCCTGTTAAACAACTGTCTGCTCCCAATGAAAGCGAATTGGGATTTTTGTCCAATTTTAGTTTTATGTATGTGATACTATCGCAGCCGGTTACTGTTTGATAAGTAAAATAGTAGGTACCTGAACTTTTGATTTCTGTATTGTCCGGAAGCCTGTAAGAAGCGCCTTCGCAAATAGTTACATTACTGATATTTACTGTATCAATAATATCCCGGCAGCAGTCCAGCAGTTGTTCACAATCTGTAGTTGTAACAAGCGGATACTCCGATTTTATCTTAAGCGGGTACTCATGGTCTATAAAGTAATCACGGGAAGATACAGGAGTATATACAGTGGGAATAGTGATAACAATGGCGGGGTTATCATTCGCCGGTGCAAGGGATTCTGACAAAAGCGCTGTTGCAGCATCAGCACATGCAGAGCCTCCATTTGAATCTGTCATCATCAGTTTATAGCTCAATGACCGGTTATCACTCATGAAAATGCTATTACCCCTGGGGCCAACGGCAAAACAGTTTGGAGGATAAGAACTATTGTACCCCTTTGCAGCGCTGACGGAGCCGTCAGGATTAATAGTTGCAACTACAGAAAGGCTGCCATCTTTCAACAGCATGCTTTTTGTTCCGGGCAGAGATGCTGCAGTCACGTCTTTCAGTAAACACTCATTACCTGATGGCAGGTAATAAGTAACCAGTTGTTGTGTTACTCCTTTATTATCAGTAATGATAGAAACCGGCCTTTTGGTTAAGGCTGGTAGTGCAGGTGTACTCAGATAAAGGGAGGTGGTAAATGAAAGTTTGCCACCAGGAAGTTCTGCGATGTGATTAATGTCTGGAACAAAGAAAGTATCTGTAGCAGGTAAAGTGTATGGATAGCTGGATTCCCATTTTATGCCGCCGGTACTATAGTCGAGAGAAAAAAAATGAAGCCTACCGTCAGACATTCTCAGATTATCGGTACCACGGGCCGTTTGATAAACAGCATCAGCTATTACTATATTCCGATCTGCTAACTGTGTAATGCCCCGCCTGAAAGAAACACCTGTTCCACCGGCATCATAGTGACCAGTATATAAATTAGTGGCCCATTTTATTTGCCCGGTGGAAGAAAACCGGATGACCCTGTTATGAGAAGCTGCACCTGGGTATAATGATGGCCCTTTGTCATGGGCCATATATACTATAAAGTCGCCGTCAGTTGTTTGATAGATATTACTAAAGCTAAGGTCTGCATATCCGTTGGCAGGCATATAGCTGCGGGTCCAAACTACATTACCATATTTATCCAATTTAGACAGTAATGCCACCTGGCTGTATATTTCTTGTACCCGGTTATTGTAATATCGCAAGACGGTGCCGGCTACTACTATACCTCCATCCGGTGTAAGTACAAAATCATTGAATTTTACTTTACTGAAAAACGTGGGATTGTAAAAAGTGAAATAGCCGATATTGTAATAGTTTGACCAGATGGGAATACCATTTTTAGAGTACCTGGCAAGATGTGCAGAACCATTATAATCCACTAATGATCCTGCGGCAATGATCTCATTATTGGGAGCATACGCTGCGTGAGAAAATGTATCCCAGGTAGTGCCTTTATAAGTGAGTGATAAATACCGGGTTTGACAATCCTGCGATAATACACGGAATGGATAAAGCCCCATGAGTAAAACAACAAGGAGTAATCTGGTAAGGTGTTTACTCATTCAGCTATACAGGTATTAGTATCCCTTAAAGTTACACATTGCCCGGAAATAACCTGCCTCTACCCTGCCTGGTTCAAAAACAAGGGTAATCCTGATTTCCAATCGCCATCAATGTACAGTTCAAATGAGTAACGGCCGGCTTTCTCAAATTGCAACTGATTAAAGTTGACCACAATATTCACTGAGGCAAACTGCCCGTTGGGCGGAGTGCTGATATTAATATTGCCTTCTATTGGCTTGATGGTTTCATTTCCTGCTGAATCAATTAACCGCAGTTTGAACTCATGGCCGCCTGTTTCTTTTATGCTGAAACGCATCCTGCAGGCAACAGTACAGGCTGGATGCTGTACGGGGAATTGCCTGGCCTGGATACTGTCAAAAGTGCCTACGATGGTGAGTTTTGAATTGTTGTCTTGTGCAAAATCTGCAAGGGTGAATATTTCTATCTCCATAACCAGTTTTTAGTGGCCCAAAGTTCATGTTTTAAACCCAGGCCGGTGCTTAAATTATTCTTTTGATCCGGATAATTAACGATAATCATGCCGTGCCGGAGTTGTTTGTTTACGGGTGACATATTGGGTGGCGCAGGTCCCTTTATCTGCCATACGAGCAGACCTGCCTGCCACTACAGCATATTCAGCCCAAGCCCTGAATATTATGATTCTGTAAGCTTAGCAGAGCAGGTCGTAAGCGGTACCGTAGTGGCGGAGAAAACAACATCGCAAAAGGAGACCTGCAATTTACCCCCAACATGGCTGACATATACTTTGTGACCAGGCCGGCTGTGGTAATAATTACTTGCATAAATAAAGCTGATGGATACTTCATTAGGCTGCTGTAAAAAATTAAAACTGGGGCCTTCTGCCGTTATATGCGTGCCATCAAGAGGTTCCGTATTGCCATTATAAGAGTTGAACAGCACCGTAACACCCGGATAACCGAAGCCTCCATAGCCATATAAAGAAACGGCATTGTATGTGCCATCAAATCCTTGCGTTACAGATACGAAGTTTACATCCGGTATATTAGAACAGCGCATGTAATTATTCGTCAGTGTGCAGGGAGGTGTTTCCTGTTTCAATTGCACTTTTATCCGAATAGAATCACCTACGGTGGAACAATCACTGTTGCCGCCAACAGAGCAATAATATACTCCGCTTTGTGAGAGCTTTATATTGTCAATGGTTAAAGTATTTACCTGGT
>JAEUVL010000117.1 GCA_016786965.1 Chitinophagaceae bacterium | reverse complement strand
CTTGATCGCAGACGGTTGTCTTTTGGATCTGCAGAAGTACACACTTCACATTCGCAGCCGATCATAGGAACGCCGCTGCTGGTGCCGGTGCCAAGAAATGTTATTGTAAGCGGGGGACAGGTCACGGGTAAAGTTAACCAGTTAATTAGTTAGTAGGTTAAATGGTTGCCAAGTTAAGAGGTAACCAAATAGTTTGCAAACAGGATAGAGTAGTTGAAGGACAAAAGCCTGATTAACCGATCAATCAACTTTCCTCACTTTCCAGTTTGGAGATGATACCGGTGTATATTTTTTTCGACTCTTCACTTAATGCATCCACATTGATGTCCAGTTGTGGCAGCAGATCGATCAGTGTATTGATCCGCCCTTCGGTTTGCAGGAATTTATTCAGCACCACCACTTTCTTTGCTTCCAGTATACAATAACCGCTTTGAAAAGTACCTCTCTCATAACGCAGCACATAGCCGGCCTCTTCTGGAATCGCTTCTAATTTATCAAGGGTATTTTGTGTGTACTTCATAGTGAATCGGGAATAGTCAATAGTGAAATATTGTACAAAGGTAAACCTTCACAATCGCTGGATGCCTTAAAATGACTTGTTGTTTTCCACAACCCATTCACTATTGTCCACGAACTTTACTTGCTCTGCATTTTTATCACGGGTACGATCATTTCTTCCAGGCTTACGCCGCCGTGCTGAAAAGTGTTCCTGTAATAATTGACATAATAATTATAATTATTCGGATAGCACAGGAAACTGTCTTCCTTCGCAAAGATGAAAGAGGAATTAATAGTGGGTACCGGCAGGCCCGCATCCCGGGGATCACGGAAGGCCAGCACTTCTTTGGGCTCATAATTCAGGTTACGACCATGTTTATACCGCAGGTTGGTGGTCGTTTGTTTATCTCCCACCACCTTGTAAGGTGTTTTTACCCGCACACTGCCATGGTCGGTTGCCAGCACGATCTTGATATTCTTCTCTGCCACTTTTTTAAGGGCCTGGTGCAGTGGTGAATGTTCAAACCAGCTTGCCGTAATGCTGCGATAGCTCATCTCATCGCCTGCCAACTCTTTCAGCACCTCCATTTCTGTACGGGCATGGCTCAGCATATCAACAAAATTGTAAACGATCACATTCAGGTCATTATTCAGCAGGTTGTGGATATTGTTTACCAGGTCAAGTCCCGCCTGGTTATTCACCACCTTGGTATACGATATCTTCAGATCAGTTTTACCCATCCGTTTTATTTGTGCCCGCAAAAACTCTTCTTCATGCAAATTCTTTCCTCCCTCTTCTTCGTCATTTTTCCATTGCAGGGGAAATTGCTTTTCAATATCCACCGGCATCATTCCGGCAAAGATGGCATTGCGGCAATACTGGGTGGCGGTAGGTAAAATGCTGTAAAAACTTTCTTCTTCCAGTATGCGGAAGCTTTCGGCAAAGATGGGCTGGATGGCTTTCCACTGATCGAAACGGAGGTTATCTATCAATACAAAGAACAGCGGTGTTCCTTTTTCCAAATGAGGCAGCACTTTAAATTTCAGCAGCGTATGGCTCATGACCGGGCCCTCCACACTTTTGGGCGATACCCAACTGGCATAGTTTCGTGATACAAATTTGAAGAACTCGGTATTGGCCTCACTTTTCTGGTTTTGCAATATCTCCTGCATCTCCGGACTATCACTTTTCTGCATTTCCAGTTCCCAGTACACCAGCTTGCGGTAGATGTCCATCCACTCGTTATAATCCGGATTACTGTTCAGAGCAGTAAATAAATGGCGGAACTGCTGCTGGTAGGCTGTCGTTGTTTTCTCTGCCACCAGCCGACGGTTATCTATTATCTTTTTCAGGCTCAGCCATACCTGGTTAGGGTTCACGGGTTTTATCAGGTAATCGCTTATCTGCGAGCCAATGGCTTCATCCATCAGGTTCTCAGTTTCGTTCTTGGTGATGAGTACCACCGGCAGCGATTGATTTATCTCTTTGATCTTAGCCAAAGTTTCCAGCCCGGTAATGCCG
>JAEUVL010000016.1 GCA_016786965.1 Chitinophagaceae bacterium | reverse complement strand
CACCAGTATCAAAAATTTTTCCCTGGTACTGGAAGAGAAGGCGCTGGTACAGAATGGAGATTACCAGTCTGTCATTTACCTGAAAGGGGTGGATGAGAACTATCGCTATACTTCCGGGGTGGCGGCCAATTTAGTGAATGGCGGGCCTGAAAAATTTGAGATTGGCAATGAAGAAGCTCCCAAACTGATCGTTGGGGTGGGTGTGGAGGCCGCCCTGGGTATTTATGCCGACCAGAATATCCGTCCCCTGAGTATTTATCTGCCCCGCAAGAACAGTTCCAGCCAGGTGAACCTGCTGGAAGATATCAGCAGCGATACCATCCGCACCTCCGCAGCCTTTATGATCCAACAGGATTTTGATAATAAGTACGGGATCACCAATATTGATTTTGTACGGCGGGCGTTGGCACTGGACAGCAATGTGTACTCCGGGGTGGAGATCGTACTGAATGATCCTTCCGCCTCTGGCGATGTAAAGAAAAAGATCAGGGAGTTTTTTGGAAAAGAGTATCTCGTGCAGGACAAGTACGAGCAGAATAGGAGCCTGTATTCTGTAATGAACATAGAGCGGTGGTTCATTTACGGGGTACTTTGCCTAATACTGGTGGTGGCGGCCTTTAATATGATCGGTGCACTGACGATGCTGGTACTGGAAAAAAGAAAAGATATCAGTGTGCTGCATGCCCTGGGGGCCAACCGGAATTTTATTCAGCGCATATTCCTGGGAGAAGGTTTATTACTGGCCCTTATCGGTGGCGGCATCGGTATGGTGCTCGCATTTATCATTGTGCAATTGCAAATACATTATCACCTTATTCCATTGCAGGGAGGTTCATTCCTTATTTCTTATTACCCGGTAAAACTGCGGCTTATGGATTTTCTGCTGGTGGGGGCTACGGTGCTGGTCATTTCCCTGATCGCTTCCTGGTTGCCTTCCCGCAGGGCAGCCAGCCAGGAGTTTTCGCTGAGGAGTGAGTAGAGTCCGAAACCCTGTGCCTAAATGGAACTTTGGTCTAAACATTCTTTTAACTTTTCAAAGGTCTTAAAGCAGTTGTTTTTTTAATTATTTACCCAGCTGTTGTACTACTATCAACTTCTTTTCGCCAACCGGTGGACTCTTCATCGTTCTGTTCGTTGCTCATAAGTTTTCTCCGGGTTGTACCCGGAGATGTTCAATAACAAATAGAATTCATGGAGTAAAAGTGTACTTATTCGCCTGAGGGCCGGGACAGGCTGCAACAGACAATGCCATAGGCATTGAAGAAGACAAGTAGATAAAAAGCTAATTGCTTTAAGACCTTTGAAAAAAATGAAAGGCCAATCCAAGTTCCCTTTAGGGAGAGGGTTTTTAGGAAGCTCAATAATCCCCCAGTGTTTCGGGTAATTGTGCCAGCGCCTTTGCCAGTTGCTCATCGTTGGGGGCAATGCCATGCCATTCATGGGTGCCTTCCATAAAATCCACGCCTTTGCCCATAGCTGTCCGCATCATAATGGCGATCGGTTTTCCCTGGCTTGTGAGTGACTTTGCTTTTTCCAGGGTGGCCACTACGTCGTCCATATCATTGCCATCCATTTCCAGGGTGGTCCAGCCAAAGGCATTGAATTTTTCGGTGATATTTCCCAGGCTCATTACTTTTTCGGTGGGGCCGTCTATTTGCTGTCCGTTCCAGTCGATAGTAGAGATAAGGTTATCCACTTTATGATGCGCTGCGAACATTACAGCTTCCCATATCTGTCCTTCATCCAGTTCGCCGTCGCCATGCAGGGAGAAGACCAGGTTGGATTCACCGTTCATTCTTTTGGTAAGGGCGGCGCCTATGGCCACACTCATGCCCTGACCGAGGGAGCCGGAAGCAATACGAACACCCGGTAAATGCTCATGAGTGGCAGGGTGGCCCTGCAGCCGGCTATTCAATTTGCGGAAAGTGGCCAGTTCTTTTATATCAAAATACCCGGAACGGGCTAAAACGGAATAAAAAACGGGTGAGATATGGCCATTGGATAACACGAAAACGTCCTCACCGGGTGCATCCATGTTGAATGCGGGATCATGTTTCATTACCTTGAAATACAACGCTGTAAGAAAATCAGCACATCCCAGGGACCCGCCCGGGTGGCCGCTGCTGACTCCGTGTACCATTCTTACAATATCCCTTCTTACCTGTGATGCGATCGCCTTAAGTTCTGCCATAAAAATTAGAGTTTTTTTAAACTTTTAGTATCTTGCTGCTTCAAATACGGGTTGCGCTGCAAATGTGCATACTTTTTTGATACAAAATCCACCAGATACATTTTCCACCTCTAATTCCGATTATCCTGTGTATTCATAATTAATTAATGCTCATAGCGCATTAAAAATGAGAATACTGTCGGAAAATCAAGCTATTAAACCTAATTTCGTGCAAAATTTAAAAGCTGCTTAGATGCTTGACGTTTTATTGACCGCCTCTGTTTCTTTTATCATCACATTCCTGGCGATCCCGGTGGTTTTGCAGGTGGCTGAACAGAAGAAATTGTATGACATCCCCGATGAACGGAAAGTGCATACCAGGCTGGTGGCTTCACTTGGTGGTGTGGGTATTTTCGGTGGTTTTATTTTAGCCTCCCTTTTATCTGTGCAGGGTTATATGAACCCTGAATTCCAATACTTCTTTGCCGCAGCCGTTGTTATTTTCTTTCTTGGTTTAAAAGATGATCTGATGATCCTCTCTGCCAGTAAGAAGTTTGTGGGGCAGATTATCGCAGCCTCTATTTTGATACACCTGGGTGGTATCCGGCTGGATAGCATGTACGGCCTGTTTGGCTTTGAGCAACTGCCTGAAGGTTTTGGCCTGGCCCTTTCCTATCTTACCATCATTCTTATTATTAATTCTTTCAACCTTATAGATGGTGTGGATGGGTTAGCAGCCAGTCTTGGTATCCTGACCATGCTGGTATTTGGAACCTACTTTTTTGCGGTAGAGTACCAGGCATATGCCTTACTGGCTTTTGCCATGGCGGGCAGCCTGGTGGCATTTTTGATATTCAATCATCATCCCGCCAAGATATTCATGGGCGATTCCGGTTCGCTGATGATTGGCCTTATTAATTCGATCCTTGTTATCAAGTTCATTAATGTAACACATACCCCTTTTATATCCGTGCCGCTTGGTTCATCAGTGGCTATTGGGTTTGCTATTCTTATTGTTCCCCTGCTGGATACACTCCGTGTATTTGCGATCCGGATACTGAACGGAAATTCTCCCTTTACTCCCGACAGGAACCATGTGCATCACTTGTTGCTCGACAGGGGGCTTAGCCATGCTGCCGTTACTTTTACCTGTGTGGGTATCAATGTAGGGTTCATCATGCTGGCCTGGTTTGGACGGTCGCTGGGAACCACTAACCTGCTGTTGCTGATGCTGAGCCTGGCTTTTTCAGGATTGGGAATTCTGTATTATTATAAAAGGCCCCGGCGTACAATGGTTATTGCCAAAACAGAAAGTGGTGCCACGCAGCTTAAAACTTCTACCAAGATAGTAACACTGGCCAAAGAAGTACAGGCAGCAGAAAAGAAAAATTAAAGAAACGCATCTATACAAAGGTCCCGGTCATCTTTCAAAAGTGACCGGGACCTTTTTTTTGATAACGCTCTTTCAGTAGATTTGCATCCCTTTACGGTTGTTCCGGATGTACATTTAATTGCGATACAACAAACAGCTAAAACAGCAGAAAACAATAAACGTATGACAGAAGATACCTCCTCTATTATTGCCACGGCAGAAGACCATATGCAAAAGGCGATCAGCCACCTGGAAACAGAACTCACAAAGATCAGGGCTGGTAAGGCCACCCCGCAAATACTGGATGGAATTGTGGTGGATTATTATGGTGCCCCTATGCCCATCAACCAGGTGGCTAATATTAGTGTAATGGATGCCCGCACCCTGAGTATACAGCCCTGGGAAAAGAATATACTGCAACCCATAGAGCGGGCCATCATTGCCGCCAATATTGGCATTAACCCACAAAATGACGGGGCGCTGATACGGTTGTTCCTTCCTCCACTAACCGAAGAAAGAAGGAAAGAATTGGTAAAAAAATGCCATGCAGAGGGAGAACATAGCAAAGTGGCCATCCGCAATATCCGCCGGGATGCCATCGAGGGTATTAAGAAACTGCAGAAGAACGGGCTGAGCGAGGACGCAGCTAAAGATGCCGAAGATGAAGTGCAGGCGGTGACAGATAAATTTACCGCAGCAGTGGAAAAGCACCTCGCATTAAAAGAAAAAGAGATCATGACGGTATAAGGAAATACAGCAAACAGTTTAGGAAAGCAACATCAACCGGTGTTGCTTTCTTTTTTATCAGGCCTGTTGGCCATGTACACACCGAGCAGGATGATGCCCATGCTGATGAGTTGGATCCAGGTGATCGTTTCATTATCATACAGTCCCCATCCAAGGGCAACGAAAGGAATACCGTAAGTAACCAGGGAGGCAAACAGGCCGCCGGCTTTTTGTACCAGTACATAAAATAAAGCAGTAGCAACTGCGCTGCCCAATACACCAAGGCCGGCAGAGGAAAGTATGGCAT
>JAEUVL010000015.1 GCA_016786965.1 Chitinophagaceae bacterium | reverse complement strand
GTTCATTGTTATCACTGAGATATTCTTCTCTGTGATCGGAGTACTGATGGGCTATGCCATTACCGGAATGACGATCGCCACCATCATGTTGCTGGTAGGTATCGTAGGCCTTGCTGGTATTGTAATTAAGAATGGTATCCTTATCATTGAGTTTACCGATGAATTAAGAGGCAGGGGGATGCGGACAAGAGAAGCGGCCATACAGGCTGGTCGTATCCGGATCATTCCTGTATTGCTGACGGCCGTTGCCACTATCTTAGGTCTGTTGCCGCTGGCGGTTGGATTCAATATCGATTTCCAGGGATTGTTTACACACCTGCGTCCTAATATTTTCTTTGGCGGTGATAGTGTGGTGTTCTGGGGACCACTGAGCTGGACGATCATCTTCGGATTGATCTTCTCCTTCTTCCTTACCCTGGTGATGGTTCCGAGTATGTACCTGATGGCGGAGCGGTTAAAAAGACCGATGGAAAGATTTTATGGGTCTAAGTTCATTGCCATTTTTGGCTTCCTCGGTCCGTTCTTCTTCATCTTCGTGGGTATCATGTTCCTGGTGCGGCGCATACAGGGTAAGAAGGTGTGGATGGGTAAATTGAAACCCGCAGCGAAAAAAGCATAGTAATTGTCTTTATATATGTTGGTTGGTTTTGGTTTAAAAAAGCGGCCCCTTGGTTGGGGGCCGCTTTGCTTTTTGTATATATCGAGTAAGCGACGCTTCTTCTTTCGCCCTTTCGTTTGAACGAGATGGCGGGAGCGGGGAGTGGGAAATGGCGAGTGGGTAGTGGGGAAAAGGCAATAGGCAATCGGGAATGGGCAATAAGCAATGGGCAATGGGGAATGGCGAGTGGGTAGTGGGGAAAAGGCAATTCTTTGCGAGATGGTGGGAGTTTTCTCCGTGTAGCCGGGAGTTTTCTCCGTGTAGCCGGGAGTTTTCTCCGTGCAGTCGGGAGTTTTCTCCGTGCAGCCGGGAGTTTTATGCGTGCAGTCAGGAGTTTTCTCCGTGCAGCCGGGAGATTTCTCCGTGCAGCCGGGAGTTTTCTTCGAAATGGCGAGTTCTATACGAAGCGACCCTAGTTATAATTCCCTTACCCAAATATTCCGGAAGCTGATCGGTTCGCTGGGGTCGCCATGGTCCTGAAGTTTAATGGGGGCGGCCCCATGCTTCTTGTATTCCGGGGCGCCGATATATACTGTAATACCTTTTACTTCCACATTATTCTGCACCAGTACTCCATTATGCATAGCGGTAATTCTGGCCGGAGTTTTTACCGAACCATCCTCATTGAAGCGGGGGGCCGTCCAGATGATATCGTACGATTGCCATTCGCCTGGTTTTTTGCAGGCATTGGCGAGCGGAATATGCTGTTTGTAAATACTGCCGGCCTGTCCGTTCACATAGGTGGTGTTATTG
>JAEUVL010001009.1 GCA_016786965.1 Chitinophagaceae bacterium | reverse complement strand
ATCTGCCAGAAACTAAGCCTGGGTTTTTGCAGCGACATAAGCAATCGTTTGAACAGGTAAAATACTAAAACACCATAGCAAATACTACTGTAATTATTTGACGCCCAATTTTGCAAACGTTTGTTGTTGGGAAAATATTACCACCATTATTGATGCTTGAATTTCATTGGTCGTATTGCCGGTTTTTGAGGATAAAAGAAATACCGGTTAACTATTTCTCCGGCTTAATTTTACCACCTCATAAATAACTCTTGCAGCCCAGATGAAAAAAATACTACTTGCTATCGCAATCCTACTGGTCCTGTTACTGGCAGCCCTCTACCTTCTTATCCCGGGCAAAATCCGTATTGTACAACGGCAGGATATTGGGATTAACCAACCGGCCCTTACCCGCAATCTTTCCAATGAGAGAAACTGGAAACAATGGTGGCCTGGTGAAATACAGGGAACTGATTCCTCTCCTGTTTACCTGCTGAACGGACTTCAGTTCCAGCTTCATGATGTTAAGATTCTTTCATTACCCATCCGGATAACCGGAAGTAACGTATCCCTTCCCGCAGAATTAATGATGGTAGCACTGAATCCCGACTCCGTTAACATACAGGTGAACAGTAGTATTACAACCACCTCCAATCCACTGACGAGGATCCGTGCATATTTGATGGCCCGGAAAATAAAGAAGGAGTTCAGTACCATATTTCAGTCAATTAGCACCTATTATGCTGAAACAAAAAATTTATACGGCTATGATATCCGGAATAGATCAGTGGTCGATTCTATTCTGTTGATGAATGTCAGGGAAACAAAAGGATACCCTTCAACGAAGGACATTTATGAACTGGTGGATGAACTGAAAACCTATATAAAAAAACAGGGGGCCACCGAAACCGGCTACCCGATGCTCAATATTTTTACAAAGGACAGTATTAACTACCAGCTTAAGGTGGCGATACCAACGGATAAAAAATTACCGTCTTCAGGAAACATGAGTTATCGCTGGATGCTCGGCGGCGGCAACATTCTTATAACTGAAGTAACCGGTGACCTTAAAGAAATTGAAAAGGCTTACCGGCAAATACATTTATATATCTCAGACCATAAAAGAGTAGCGCCGGCTATCCCATTTGAATCATTGGTAACAGACCGTCGACTTGAACCAGATAGCAGCAAATGGGTCACCCGTATTTATTACCCGGTAATGTAAGGCTGACATTATTTACCCATAGCAAATCTGATCACTCTTGCTGAATCATTATTGCAGGCAAGTACAAAAGCTTCCTTACCAAGTATACTGATCCTGCGTATATGACGTACCTGCCCTTTTACCGGCCTTCCATTGAGTTGTTCGCTGGCAAACTGTCCTTTTCCTTTGTTGATAAGGATGGTACCATAGTCAGCATCATATCTTCCCATCTCTATATTATTGCCGTAATAATTACCCATTACCAGCAGATCGGGCATATTGTCATTATTGGCATTCACAACAACTGCATCTTTCAGTGAGGTCAGTTGTGCTTCAAAAGGAAATGCCTGTGGCTCAAACTCCATCTTTCCATTATTGATCAATACGGCGTTTGAAAAATAATCGGCAGTAAAAATATCCGCCTTCGCCAGTTTATCTGCTCCAAACAGATCCTTCAATGTTGCTTTTGCAAAATTCTCTGCGTAGAGGAATTTCTTTTTCAGGAAAGGCATTTGTTTTTCCAGCTCCGACTTATTGGCAAAGGGAATTTCTTTCCCTGCCAGGAAATAGGTGAGTACCTGCTCTTTTTTCCCATTGCCGTCGTAGTCATTATAATAAAGGCGGACAGGTTCTTTCGCACTGGCTTTTAAGCGGCTGTTGTGTCCAAGGTTACCCGCCACCAGGTCAATATCGCCATCGTTGTCAATATCATAGGGTAATAAAAAATTCCACCATCCCTTTTCTGATGACAATACTTTCCTGGTAAACTTTCCTTTTTCATTGATAAATGCAGTGGGGCTTCCCCATTCCAGGCAAAGCAGCAGGTCTGGATCATTATCCTTATCAATATCAAACCACAAGGCATCCGTTACAAATCCCGGAGTAACCAGGTCAGCAGATATTTTACCGGTAACATCTTTGAACTTTCCGGTTCCATCATTTTGCAAAAGATACGAGCGGGGAACTTTTCCGTACTCCCAGGGCACTGCACGGGCCCCAATGAACAAATCAGTAATTCCATCGCCATTAAAATCAGCAGCAGTAATACAGGATGCTGTTAAGAATAATGAATCGAAAGCATT
>JAEUVL010001006.1 GCA_016786965.1 Chitinophagaceae bacterium | reverse complement strand
GATGCTTTCTATTTTGATGCCACTGATTGTCCCGATTTGTTTCCGCCGCTGGTAGCATTGGCTGCTTATTGCAAAGGCAAAACAACTATCAAGGGTGTAAGCCGGTTAACACATAAAGAAAGCAACCGGGCAGTGACCCTGCAGGATGAATTTGATAAAATGGGTGTGACAATTGACCTGGAGGATGACCTGATGGTAATACATGGCGGGGGAGTGGTGAAAGGAGCAGATGTTCATTCGCATCATGATCATCGTATCGCAATGGCCTGTGCTGTAGCCGGATTGAAGGCAGACAGTGAAATGGTGATTGAGGAAGCGCAGGCGGTAAAGAAGTCATATCCTGATTTTTGGAATGATTTGAAAAGCCTCGGTGCTGATGTATCTTTACCGGGATTTAATATTTGAACAATTAACTAGAAGACATTGAATTCATTCGGCCGACTATTCCGTATTTCCATCTTTGGAGAATCACATGGTGAGTGTGTGGGTATTACTATCAATGGCTGCCCGGCTGGATTATCATTAACGCCAGAAGACCTTTTGCCCGATCTCGAAAGAAGAAAAGGTGGTAAACAAAAAGGTACCACTCCCCGGCAGGAAGATGATCATCCTGTTTTTAAAAGCGGGGTCTTTAATGGAAAGACGACCGGTTTCCCTATCACTATTCTATTTGATAATAAAAACACCCGAAGCGAAGACTACGATAAACAACGGAGTATTCCCCGTCCGGGCCATGCTGATTGGGTGGCGCACCAGAAATTTGGCGGAAATGAAGATTATCGGGGAGGCGGGCATTTTAGTGCAAGGCTTACCACAGGTATTGTAGCCGCGGGAGCGATAGCGAAGAAATTAATGAATGAAGTAAGCATCCACGCCCGGGTAACCGAAATAGGCGGTGAGAAGGACCTGGAAAAAGGATTGCAAAAAGCCATTGATGCCAAAGACTCTGTCGGTGGCATCGTTGAATGTCGCACCACTGGTTTGCCAGTTGGTTTAGGAGAACCTTATTTTGATTCTATTGAATCTGTCTTATCGCACATCCTGTTTGCTATTCCTGCTGTGAGGGGAGTAGAGTTTGGAACCGGCTTTGCTGCCGCAGCTATGTTTGGCAGCGAACATAATGATGCCATTATCAATAGTGTTGGCGCTACTCAAACTAATCATGCAGGCGGAGCAGTTGGCGGTATCGCCAATGGGAATGAACTGGTATTCCGCCTGGCGGTAAAACCAACTTCATCTACACCTAAAGAACAAAGAAGCCTGAACTGGGACACAGGACAGGTGGAAGATTTTTCAATTAAAGGCCGTCATGATCTATGTGTAGCCCTTCGGGCACCAGTGATAGTAGAAGCAGTGACTGCAATTGTACTGGCAGACTTTATGCTGCTGGAACAAAAAATTAAAAGAGTATTATAATGCCGATCATTTATCATGTAACAACTGCTGCTGATTGGAAAGCAGCGCAGGAAAAAGGATTTTACGAGCATCCATCGCTTATTGCTGAAGGGTTTATTCATTGCTCACAGGAACACCAGGTGCCCGGAGTTCTGGAAAGGTATTTTGAAGGAGAAAAAAACCTGTTGAAACTGGTGATCGATACCGATAAGCTAACGAGTAAATTTGTATTTGACTGGTCTCCCTCCACGCAAGACACTTTTCCGCATGTGTACGGCCCGATCAATCTGGAAGCTGTCACAGATGTAAAGAACTTATAGGTCTTTTTTTAGTTTTTTAAAGTCAATGTCAAGTATTTCGTACTTGCTGCTTTCAGGAAAAGAATAATGCCACCATTCAGACGACAAGGACCTGAACCCATATTTCTCCATGATTGATCGTAGCAACAGACGGTTCTGCAACACATCCTCCGGCAAGCGGGTGAATGTATGATGGGCAGTATCTGTAAAATTATCAAAACCAGTACCCATGTTTAATTCCCGGCCAGTTTGCAGGTTAATAAGTGTAAGGTCTACAGAGACGCCACGGTTATGGCCGCTGCCTCTCGCCGGATTGGCCACATAACGTTCGTCTTTTACCAGTTCCCAGAATTTTACCGTCACTGAATAAGGGCGGTAGGCATCATAAATTTTAATACCCAACCCTTTGCTTTTCAATTCCTGCTGTACTTTTTCCAATGCCCTGGCCGGCAGCAGGCGCAGGTACGTATATATCGTACCCGCCGGGTACATCAGCCTCTTCATGAAATTATTTACGGTAGCATACCGCAGATCGTATACGATACCGGGAATCAGCTCCTTGAGTTCCACCATCTTTTTGGTAGAATCTGCTTTAACCTGTTTTTTATATATGTCCCACTTGTCGGTCAAAGGGGGACGGGTATACGCAGTATCCTGGGCAGTTATAAATAATACGGATAATGTTGAAAAAATTAGGAGCAAACACTGTTTCGGCAAGCAACGATTTCTTATATTGTTCATCATCCGGAAGAGAATTGTGATAGTAAGTTAGTGTAAAAACCGGAGACACCGTCCGTTGCCACTTCACCATATATGAGTATATACCATTTACTTCCCCGGACCATCTGTTGCCTCGCAGGCATTGTACTATTTTTTTCCTGTGGAAATAAATCTGGCAGTTCTGCCGGTGATACGATCGCCGATACACCTAAAGAACTGCAGGAAAAAGCGACCAATCTTATACAAGAGTTACTTGCGGGTGCTGCCACAGAGAAAGTTCAGTTAGGGGATTCAAGCATCCGGTTAAGGCAGCTTCGGATTGCTACAGTACTGTACACTGATAAAGCATTTACGCCATTATGGAGTTTCCAGGAAAAATGGCTTCCGGAAGGAGATTCTGTGTTTCACTTCATAGAGCAGGCACAGTTGTACGGATTGTTCCCGGAGGATTATCATTTTTCCCGTGTAAAAGAATTACGGGAAAAATTTATAGCCGATTCAAATGCTAAAGGAGACAGAAAAGATGCTATGCTCTGGTCAAAAGCCGACATCTTGCTTACAGATGCTTTTGTGCAATTACTGAAGGACGTAAAGCTGGGCCGGCTGCCCAACGACAGCATCACCCTCCGCAAGGACACTGTACTTACGGATGATTTTTATAAGCAACAATTAACACAACTACAGCAGGCGGGTTCTCTGACGGCTATTGTTCAATCCCTGGAGCCTGTTCATAAAGGCTATCATCTGTTAAAGCAGGGTATTCCGTCTTTTTTGGCAAAAGCAGACTCCCGGCAATTCACATTTGTACCTGGTAAGGATGCCGCCGGTTTT
>JAEUVL010000989.1 GCA_016786965.1 Chitinophagaceae bacterium | reverse complement strand
GGAGGTGGCAGACAGCCCATGCATTATCAGCACCTTACCATTATCTTCAACGGAGAAATTTATAATCACCAGGAAGTAAGGCGAAAATACCATCTTACCTGCGAAACCAATTCCGACACTGAAACAATACTTCAGGCCTATGCCAAAGCCGGGCCGGATTGCCTGCACACATTTGATGGAATGTTTGCACTTGCTATCTATGACAGAAATGCGCAAGAGATCTTCGTGGCAAGGGACAGGGCGGGCAAAAAACCTTTCTATTATTTGGCTAACGGAAAAGAATTTGTTTTTGCCAGCGAACTGAATGCACTGCATAGTCAGGTCGACCTTTCCATTAAGGATGCACATATACAGCAGTATATCAGAATGGGGTATTTTTATAAATCATCCACTCCATACCACGAGGTATATGAACTTCCTGCCGGCAGCTATGCCATTGTTTCATTAAACCAACCATTGGTAAAGCCGGTAAAATGGTGGAACATTCATTCTGTATATACTCAACGATCAACTGATGACTTTCAAACAGCTTCTGAAAAAGTAGATAGTATCCTGCATGAGGCTGTTAGGAACCGGGTGGAATCATCTGACCTGGAAGTGGGCTCCTTCCTCAGCGGCGGTATTGACAGTGGCATAGTGACAGCTATTGCTAAAGAATACAATTCATCACTGAAGACTTTTACCGTCTCTTTTGATGGTGAGTATGATGAAGCTCCGCTTGCCAGACTGGTGGCAGAACGGTATAAAACAGATCATTATGAGATAAAAATATCTTTCAGTAATCTTACCAACGATATTGAAAAGATATTGAGCAATTACGGCGAACCTTTCTTTGACAGCTCAGCTATTCCCAGTTATTATGTAAGTGAAGCGGCGAAGAAGCACCTCACCGTTATATTAAATGGGGACGGAGGCGATGAAGTATTTAGTGGATACCGACGTTATGTTCCTTTTGCCAAGTTTGATTTTTTCAGTGCAGGAGCTTTAACAAGGACCTGTGCTAAGATGCTATTTGCACTGATGCCTTCATCAAATAATAAGAAAAGTAAGTATAATTATATCTACCGGCTTATTGACCTTGCGAGGAAAAACAATCTTGATACCTATTTGTCTTCTACTATTGACAGCTTTGAAGGATTTGAAAAATACCTGATTCATGATGAGCATTACCTGGATATAGTAAGTAATGATTTTGCGTTGATGAATAAATCCGGGCTAACAGGATTACAGAAGATCATGAACCTGGATTTCGATAATATATTAGCTGGTGAT
>JAEUVL010000984.1 GCA_016786965.1 Chitinophagaceae bacterium | reverse complement strand
TATGCTTTTGTCCCGGAAGTTTTCCAGGCCATGAATAAGCCGCCTACCAGGATCAATCCAATAAGGATCGACGCAATGAACATGATGGATCGGCCCTGTTTTACAGAGGCCGGTTCAAATACAAACTTGATACTATGTTTTCCGGCGGGTAATGGCATGCCGCGGAGGATATAATTGACATTGTAGTAATCGGTCTTCTTTCCATCCAGGTAAGCATTCCATCCCTTTGGATAGTACACTTCGCTGAATACTGCAAACTGCGGTGCATTACAATTCGCTT
Organism: Chitinophagaceae bacterium; assembly: GCA_016786965.1. Taxonomy (GTDB): domain Bacteria; phylum Bacteroidota; class Bacteroidia; order Chitinophagales; family Chitinophagaceae; genus JJ008. Next base: position 3,679 of record JAEUVL010000984.1, on the reverse strand, counting down.
CATATTCCACGGCGTCATTATCAAATTTTGTCATCCTGATATACGAAGATGAATCCCATTGCGGCTGCGACAGGTTGGGTATAAGTGATTTTTCGATAACGGCTGTGTCCCTGAGGTTGGTTGTGCCTAATGCTTTAATAGCTTCCACCCGGTTCTCTACAGTTCTGACATTTTTTACCAACCAGCAGTTGCCATACGCATCCGGGTTTTTGATAAGACCGGGCTGACCGTTTTGCGGATCTTGTACAACGATATACCTGGCGTTAAGCATATTCAATACAGCCGGATTTGGGCGACGTAAAAGATATTTTTCTATTATATCCTGGTAGGTACGCAGTTTAGCCGGGTGGTATCCACCTATTGATTTTAAGAAATAAGAGGTTCTTGACTCACTGAAAGCAGACCCGGTAGAAGTACCCGCCATATTGAAGACCCTGAAGTTGGGGTCTTTATCCTTTAATATTTCCTGTTCAATCGCATTGGGACTGAAATTTTCGCTGTTATACTCATCGGGTGAAGTGTAGCTTTCATCATCAAGATATGCCTTACTTACGATGGTTATATCCAGTGTACTCACAACGAGTAAAACGATAGCAGCAACAAGGGCACTTATCTTATTTTTTGCAAACAGCCAAACAGTACCTAATCCCAAAATAGCAATGCCCAATGCTCTCAGCAGTTGCCCTCCAAACATTGCCTTGCGGTCTGCTTTGAGACCTGAAACAATTAACCGGCCCATTTCATCTGAACCATTATTAGGATCTGTGTAGGCGGCTATTATTTGTTTGTCGATGGAAGTGCTGTAACTCATAGACAGGTACATCAATGCCAGCAAACCAAATAATCCACCTGCAGCGTACAATACTTTTTTAAAGTCTTTCGCCAGCAGTTCCCTGCTTTTTTCATTGAATAATAATTGCTGCAGCGCCACAGCCGCCATGATGCCAACAGCAATCTGCGGTATCACTTGCGCAAAGGCGGGTGAACGGAACTTATTATACAAGGGTAAATTTTCGAAGAGGAAAGTATTGAATTCTACAAAGTATTTACCCCAGGACATAAAGATACCGAGCAGGGTAGCGGCCAGCAGGCCCCAACGAAGGGGTCCTTTTGCTATGACAAAACCGATGAGGCCAAACAGGCAAATGAGAACACCCAGGTAAGCTGGTCCTGAAGTGGATAATTCACCCCAATAGCCCGGCATGTTTTGCGCTATTTGAATTGCATTACTTTCCGGAACCCCTTTGTCAGTTAATTTCTTCACCACCTTTGATGTTTCATCTGTCGGTCTTTTGCTGGAACCTCCAAATGCACCAGGCATTATAAGAGTGGCACTTTCTGCTTTGCCCAGGCTGTATTCAAACGCATAGCCGGTATCAAGGCCAGCAGTTTTGGCCACTTTTACGCTATCACCTTCCACTTCAATATCTTTTCCACCTCTCATCGTGAATTTGCTGTACTCGGAGGTTGTCTTCAGGATCATGGCATTACCTGCCACCCCTATAATAGCCGATACTATAGCAATACCTCCTGCTATTAAAATGTGTTTCCAGTCTTTTTCTTTTATCCATTTAACGAGGTAGCCAATGGTAATGAGAACGGCGATGAGAAAGAGATAATACGTTACCTGCAGGTGATTGACGCCGATCTGCTGGTAGGTAGCATAAGTGGTTAATGCAAAACCAAGCCAGTATTTTTTTTCATAAATACTGATCAGGCCGGCGAGTAATAAAGGCATAAGCCCGGTGGCGAGCATCTGTGTATCATGTCCCGCAGCAATAATAACCGGGTTGTAAGTAGAGAATGAATAGGCCAGCCCTGCGAGCATTCCGATGACTGGCTTTATACGCAAGGCAAGACAGAGAATGTAAAAAAACAGACAAGCCAGGAAAAAGAAATTAACAGGTTTTGGCAAACCAAAGGACAATATTTTGAGCATGTCCGGAAGGGCAGATTTACCTTCCATAGCCACCTGGTAATTGGGCATACCGCTGAAAAGATTCGGGTTCCACAAAGGGAAATGGCCTGTTTTTTCCTTGTACTCGAAGGAGTTTTGCGCCATTCCTTTCCAGCCAATGGTATCGTGCTGGTCCAGTACATTGCCTTCAAGAGCAGGTTTGCAGAAGATCAATGACACAATAAGGAACAATATTATTGCAATGGCGTGCGGCAGGATCTTTTTCAGCAGGGGATTGTTCATACACCTTAGTTATTAAGGTGACAAAATAATGCTATTTTAGGCTAAAATTCCCGATGCGCTGGCTTTTATTTTTATCGAGACTGGCTTTTATCTGTGGCTTATTTTTCCTTGCTTCTGTTTCATTGCTGATCAATGACTGGGTGAAGGACCCGACGCTGGAATCGACCATTATCACCACTGGTTACACTATGGGGATGATCATTTTGCCTGCTACGAACCTTTGTTACCTCTTCGTGTTGATCATCCGCAGAAAGCTAAAGGTGTATGTGCCTTTGTGGCTGGTACTGGCTAACTTATTGCTGTTTTTATTCTTAATCTTTTTTATATTCTACCTGAATGATCCATACTATCATCAAAAATAAACCGACCCGCCTCTTCCTGGTACTGAGCGGTATTTTTCTTACCAATGCACTTATCGCCGAGTTTATCGGGGTGAAAATATTTTCCCTGGAATCCACCTTCGGGTGGGCGCCTGCACAGATCCATTTGTTTGGCAGTACTTATTCATTCAATCTCACCTGTGGTGTATTGCTCTGGCCGGTTGTTTTTATTATGACAGATATCATCAATGAGTATTATGGGCAAAAAGGGGTGAAGTTCCTGAGCTGGATGACGATCTGTATGATAGCTTTTGGCTTCCTGATGGTCTTTGGCGCTATACAAACGCAACCCGCTGCTTTTTGGATAACGAGCAAACAAAGCGCCGGTATTGCTGATATGAACGCATCTTTTAACGGTATATACGGGCAGGGGATGGGTATCATCCTGGCATCTATGACAGCTTTCTTAATAGCTCAGCTGGTGGATGTTTTTGTGTTTCATAAAATCAAAAAAGCAACAGGTGAGAAAAAGATATGGCTGCGGGCTACCGGTTCTACGCTGGTGTCGCAGCTGATCGACAGTTTTGTGGTATTGATCATTGCGTTTTATGTTTATCCCAAGTTAGTAAAAGGACAGGGCGATCCCTGGCCATTTGATCAGCTTATTGCTATTTGTATCGTGAACTATATTTATAAGTTCATTGTAGCAATTCTCTTAACGCCTGTAATTTACCTAGTGCATGGATGGATAGAGAGGTACCTGGGGCATGATGTGGCTGCGGAGATGAAAAGGGCTGCGATGAGGGATAGTTAATAGGTGGCTTTTACAAGATCTGCTACTATCTTATCAATGGGCAGCGTCATACTATCGGCCGAAAAATGCTGCCAGTCTACAAAGCGAAAAGTTTCTGTTTCCCGGGTGGCTTCATATACTTTCAATTGCCGCTCATCAAAATCAAATGGTTTATTGCGGAGGGGCACTTTGATCTCTTCTAATGGATTAGTCATGTAATAGACAGATACGATCTGGTGCTCCGGATTGAAAGCGGACATTTGAAAATAGTCGGTGGTGTAAATATGTTCTGCCACATCAACCCGGAGGTTCATTTCCTCCATGAACTCCCGCTGCAGGCAACTACGGGTACCTTCTCCAAACTCG
>JAEUVL010000979.1 GCA_016786965.1 Chitinophagaceae bacterium | reverse complement strand
CAGGGTCACTGCCCGGTTGCTTTCTTTATGTGTTAACCGGCTTACACCCTTGATAGTTGTTTTGCCTTTGCAATAAGCAGCCAATGCTACCAGCGGCGGAAACAAATCGGGACAATCAGTGGCATCAAAATAGAAAGCATCCATCTCCACCGGGTGCAGTTGAATACCTTTTGCATCCATGGCGATACCAGCATTGGCCGCCATTAGTGCATCAATGATCGCCCTATCTGCCTGGGTGGAAGATAAATCCAGTCCTCTGACAGTGATGGGGCCCGCAATAGCACCAGCTACCAGAAGAAAAGCTGCACCACTCCAGTCGCCTTCTACAGTATAGTTAATTAGCTGATCGGTTAATTGGTTAACTGGTTCTTCACTGAACGTAAACACCCCATAGTTTTTATTTTCCGGAACTTTCATCCCAAACTGTTTCATTACATCCAATGTCAGGTCTATATATGGTTTGCTTTTGAGGTTATTTACTTTAATGGAAACACCTTTTGCATCGGCCGCAGCGCAGGCCATCAGCAACCCGGTTAAAAATTGCGAACTCAAAGAACCGTCCACCTCAATATTTTTTGGTTGAAGCGGCCCCTGGATAGTTAATGGCAACTTGCCTTCATTACTTTTTATTTTAACACCGAGTTGCGGCAGTACTTCATCGAAAAAATTCATGGGTCTTGTCAGCAAGCTTCCTTCACCATTAATTGTAATCTCCTTTTCACTTAATGCAATAATGGATGCAAACAGCCGGATGCCCAAACCACTTTCACCACAGTTCACTTCGGCAGCTACAGGATTCACACCGCTGCTTTCTATGATGAGCTTATCCCCGTCATGATTCACCACAGCACCCAATGCCTTAATTACTTTAAGGGCGGCTTTGTCATCATTGCTATGTCCGGAATTCATTATCACACTAGTTCCTTCTGTTAATAATGCCGCAGCCAAAGCCCTTTGCATCGAACTCTTGGAGGCCGGTGCCTGAATAGCCCCTTTTAACTTTGACGGATGTATAGTTACTTTCACGTTTATAAATCTTGAATGATCTTTTCTAATTGTTTCAGTGCAATTGGCTTCACCACCCCTTTCCCGATCTTTTCCAGCAGCACATAGTTCATCTCCTTTCTTTCCCTCTTCTTATCCATCTTCAGTACCTCAAATACTTTTTGCTTGTTGAAGGAGGCATAAGTTGGCAGGTTGTACTTTTCTAACACACTAACTACTTTCTCCGTTTGTTTGAAGCCGGCCAGCTGTTCAGAAATATGACAGGCATAAGTCATACCGATGGAAATGGCCTGGCCGTGTAATAATTCATATTGCGTTTCCAAGGCATGTCCAATCGTATGACCAAAATTCAACAAACGGCGATCCCCTTTTTCAAATTCATCCCGCTGCACCACTTTGGTTTTGATCAGCGCATTGCGCCGGATCAATTCACAAATGGATTTCTGCCGCCCCTGGTAAGCTTTCAATGTATTCTTTTCCAGATCGGCAAACATGGCTGCATCTTTTATACAGGCATGCTTTATCACTTCGGCAAAACCATTTTCCCATTCTGCCTGCGGTAATGAATTCAGGAAGACCATATCATGCAGGATAAAGGACGGCTGACGGATAATACCTACCATGTTCTTGTACGCTCCCACATCAATGCCATTCTTGCCGCCTATGGAAGCATCCACCAATCCTAGGATGGAAGTTGGGATAAACCCGAACCGCAGCCCCCGCATATACACAGCTGCCACGTAACCAGTAATATCCGTTATCACACCGCCGCCCACACCTACTAAGGTGGTCTTGCGGTCAGCTTCCATTTCTATCAGCTTTTCTATGATCGTATCCACCGTGCCCTGCACTTTATATTCTTCGCCGGGTTTCAGGACGATCGTATTCCAGCCTTTGAATCGTTTGGTATGCGCATTAAAAACATTCTCATCGGTGATAAGTACCGTTGCTTTCGGATCAGTTATGTTTTTAAGATGACTAATACCGGAGGCAAAGTGTATATCTGTTGAGGATGATGAAAATTTGAATGATTGTTTTTCCATT
>JAEUVL010000974.1 GCA_016786965.1 Chitinophagaceae bacterium | reverse complement strand
CAGTTCTGCTTTGGGTTTATCTTCCACGCTGCCGGTATTGGCGGCCGGGGCAGCTTTGGTTGCTGGCCTTGGTTTATTGTTTTCCGCTGCCACGCTGCCGGTATTATTATCGGCGGTTTTGCCGGTGTTAACGGACACTGGGGATTCTGTAAGGCTGCCACCTGTTTCAGCAACAACTGGTTTTGCAGTTACCGGAGCCTTATAATTCAGCGAAGAAGCGTTTTTATCGGCAATGGCCGGATCGTAGCTTATGTTCTTACTGTCGGGCAGATTGTATGCAGCGGGATCCCAGTATTTGCCTTTCTGGTTGGCTGATTTGTCCACCACGTCGGTAAAAGGAGTCATTTGCATACGACGATCATTACGTACTGCTTTCACTTCCCAGCTAACTTCAATATTAGGCAGGTTGGTGGCAATTTCAAACTGGTTGTTCTGCACTTTCTTACTGATGATCGCTTGTGCAAAGGCACCTATCACCGTAAGCTGGTAGCGGGGATCTTTGTTGATTGCCTCGAAATAGTCGGGCAGTTTAACCACTGCTTTGCCGTTTGCATCGGTTACAATATTGCCGCTGTAAAAATTGATGACTTCATTGCTTTCGGCAGAGGCATGTTTAAGTGTTTTGTTTTCCGGATCAAGCGGATGATCCATAGTAAAGAGTTTGGGTGCGCCCAATACGGTAAGTCCGCCTGAAATAACCACGAGGCCGGTGCCATCATCAATTCTCATTCTTTCGCCACCGCCGCCCAGTTCAAATATCTGGAGGCTGTTGGTGCCTGGCTGGTTGCGGATGTTCCACTGGTTGGTTCCATTGGCGGCCAACCGAATAGCAGCATCACCACTGAATGCGTCTATATCCAATACAGAGAAACTGGCTGATGATTCTATTTTAATTCCTGTGCTGCCTGGATGGAACACATGCAATTTATGAGTAGGTGTTCCACCTCCGATAGATACATTTCCGGTGGCATCTTCGATAAGCATTCTTTCGCCGCCGCCGCCCAGTTCAAATACCTGCAGGCTGTTGGTGCCCGGCTGGTTGCGGATGTTCCATTGGTTTACACCATTATTGGCCAACCGGATGGCCGCATCGCCTGTGAAGGCATCAATATCCAACACAGAGAAACTGGAAGTAGCTTTATTAAGAATACCAGTAGACCCGCCATGAAGTATATCCAACCGGTAAGCACCCGGAGAACCGCCAATGGCTTTATTGCCTG
>JAEUVL010000792.1 GCA_016786965.1 Chitinophagaceae bacterium | reverse complement strand
CCGCTGTGGCGGATCACTTCCAGCCCGTCGCCGGGGCGGTTCGTATCGGGCTTCAGGTCGGCCACCACGAAGTACACTCCGTTGGGGTAGCGGCTGATGTCAAACATCTCGATACGGCAACAGCCATCGTAGTGATAGCTCCGCGTCTCCAGTACCTGCCCCATCGAATTCACCAGCTGAAGGCTCATAAAGCCGGGTGTCTTTACGAAAAAGTCCACCTCGAACTTACCGGATGTCGGGTTGGGAAATAGTTTGTAATCTCCATCTTCGAACAATACCGTGTAAGGTGAATTGTGAATGATGTCTGTACAGGGCTGAAGCACACCCTGGGTCACCAAGATCGAACTATCCGCCGGCGCAAACGCCTGCACCAGGACCAGTTCCCCAAAAGCCCATTCATAACGGTAATACGACAACGCATTGTCGTAGGTACCACCTGCTGCATTCAACACAGCCGGCACTACGCCATTAACAGGATTGATGGAAGGAACCTGGGCACGGGAGGAAAACGAAAGGGCCAGGAAGATGGCCAGCAAAGAAAGGGTAATCCTTCTTCTCATAATAGCAGGTTTATGGTTTAATAATAAATAGCCGACTCTAGAACTATACAGTGAGCTAAGAAAGAAATTTGCGAGCTCATTAAATTACCAATAAGAACAGGCTTATCAAAATATATTTCTACCCATATCGCAAAAAAAGAAGGCCCGGAGGCCTTCTTTTGTAAAAGAAATAATATGATCTGATTACTCAGTCCTGGTACTGCCGGGATCAGTTGAGGTTTTCTTATTCTCAACAGGTTTTGGCATTTCATCCAGGCTACCGCCTTTTGTAGCAGGAACTGGTTTGTCAGTCTTAGGAGCAGGAACATCTTCAACGCTTCCGCCTTTTTCAACAGGAGCTGTTTTAGGAGCTACTACTGGTTGCTGCTCAAGGCTTGTTCCTTTAGTCTCAACCGTTGCGGGTTTTGATGGAGGAACGATAGCACCCTGATCGAGGCTGCCGCCTGTTGTGGGAGGAGCAGCTTTCGAAGATACCGGAGCCTGTGCAGTAAGTGAAGAGGCACCTTTTTCTGTAGCAAGACTTTCTGATTTAGAAATCGGCTGGTTGAAAGCCTTGGGATGAAGGTAAGTACCTTTTACTTCAGGAGCTTTCTCCACTACATTCGGAATCCTGTTCATGTTTGCATAAGCATCGTGACGGATACCGGTTACCTGCCAGCTAACTTTTACATTAGGAGTGCTGGTAGCAATTTCAAATTTATTACCAGCCACTTCTTTGCTGATGATAGCCTGGGCAAAAGAACCGATAACAGTTAACTGGTAACGGTACTCCATGTTCAGTGCTTCAAAATAATCAGGCAGTTGCACAGTTACTTTACCAGAAGCATCTGTAACGGCATTACCGTTATAAATGTTCATCATATCAGGGCTTTCCACGAAGCTGTGATACAGGTATTTGTTTTCCGGATCAAGCGGGTGGTCTATTTTGAATGAGCCACCGCCTTTTGAAAGGTTGCCATTTACCACTACGTTGCCGGTGGTGTTTTCAATGCGCATTCTTTCGCCACCGCCGCCCAGTTCAAATATCTGGAGGTCATCATTTGCGGGGTTATTGCGGATATTCCACTGGTTAACACCAGCATTGGCAAAACGCAGGGCTGCATCACCATTGGCGGCATCAATATCCATTAAAGAGAACGTAGCGCTTGAACGGCTGCGAATACCAGTTGCGCCACCATGTAATACATCTAATCTATAAGAAGGGCTGGTTGTTTCGCCGATACCTACGTTACCAGTACCATCCTGGATAACGAAACGGCTGCCGCCACCACCTAATTCAAAAATTTCTAAATAATCATCAGCAGGACGGTTGCGGATATTCCACTGGTTTACACCAGCTTTCTGGAAACGGAGGGCCGCATCACCACTGGCACCATCAATATCAACTACTGAGAAGGAACCGCTTGAACGGCTGCGGATACCTGTAGAGCCACCATGTAAAACATCCAGTTTATATGAAGGAGAAGTAGTTTCGCCGATACCTACGTTACCAGTACCATCCTGGATAACGAAACGGCTACCGCCACCACCTAATTCGAAGATCTCATAATAATCATCAGCAGGACGGTTACGGGTGTTCCACTGGTTAACGCCGGCTTTAGCAAAGCGAAGGGCTGCATCACCAGAAGCACCATCAATATCCACTACAGAGAAGGAACTGGTAGACTTACTACGGATACCGGTTGATCCACCATGCTCTACATCTAATTTATACGATGGAGAAACGGTAGCGCCAATACCTACGTTACCAGTACCATCCTGGATAACGAAACGGCTTCCGCCACCACCTAATTCAAAGATTTCATAATAATCGTCAGCAGGACGGTTACGGGTGTTCCACTGGTTAACGCCGGCTTTAGCAAAGCGAAGGGCCGCATCACCACTGGCAGCGTCAATATCCACTACAGAGAAAGAGCCGCTTGAACGGCTGCGAATACCGGTAGAGCCGCCATGTAATACATCTAATTTATAAGAAGGAGATGTGGTTTCACCGATACCTACGTTACCGGTACCATCCTGGATAACCACACGGCTACCACCACCACCTAATTCAAAAATTTCAAGATAATCATCAGCAGGACGGTTACGGATATTCCACTGATTAACACCAGCTTTGGCAAAACGTAAAGCCGCATCACCACTGGCCGCATCAATATCCACTACAGAGAAAGAACCGCTTGAACGGCTGCGGATACCAGTAGAACCACCATGTAATACATCCAATTTATAAGTTGGGTTAGCTGTTTCGCCAATACCTACGTTACCGGTACCATCCTGTATTACCATGCGGCTTCCGCCACCACCCAGCTCAAACCACTCGAGGTAGTTATCACCCGGACGATTGCGAAAGTTCCACTGGTTCACGCCATTGTTGGCCAAACGAATGGCAGCATCGCCACTGGCGGCATTGATATCTAATACTGAAAAACCAGCAGTAGAATTTATACCG
>JAEUVL010000876.1 GCA_016786965.1 Chitinophagaceae bacterium | reverse complement strand
TTCTTTAACCATTGATTGAAACGGTCCTGCTTATTCTTATCATCTGCCCAGCGATTTACTTCATTAGGCAAAGCTGCCACATTCAGTTCCTCTTTCAGCTTCAGCAGTGATTCCATCTGTTTGATGGTAGTGCGGATAGCTTTTTGTTCTTCCCTGTATTTATCTATGTCAAGGGAATACTGTTTGTCATTTTGCTTGGACAACCACTCAGTACTTTCTTTGATCAATTTAAAAGAAGGATCTGACTCTATGCGTTGATTAGCCAACTGCTGAATGGTCTTCAGATCATACCCCAGACTCCAGTTTGAATAAGAAGCTTTAGTGATCTCATCCCAGGGAAGGGCGTCTTTATCATCTTTTTCCCTCACCTTGAGGTATTCAAGGTTATCTGGCAAAACGATATCCGAGGTCACCCCTTTCAATTGGGTAGAGCCTCCATTAATACGATAGAATTTCTGGAGGGTTAGTTTTACAGTACCCAGTTCTGCATTGGACATGGAGAAACCTGTTTCAGGATCGAGACCAATGTTACGCTGCACTGTTCCCTTGCCATAAGTAGAAGTACTTCCAATGACCACACCCCGTCCATAATCCTGTATGGCTGCAGCAAATATCTCTGATGCAGAAGCACTGAATTCATTAACCATGACCGCCAGCGGCCCTGAGTATAAAACTGATTTATCTTTATCTTTCAGCACACTGGGTTTGTTATCCCTGTCTTTCACCTGTACGATGGGACCTTCATCAATGAACAAACCAGCCATTTGTACCACATCATACAAGGAACCTCCGCCATTATTACGCAGGTCTATTACGATTCCATCTACTTTCTCTTCTTTTAATTTGGTAACCTCTTTTGCCACATCTACAAAGCTTCTGTTCCCATTAGGGCGGTCGAAATCAGCATAAAATTCAGGAAGGTATATGTAACCGACTTTATACCCATTGTTATTTACAATAGCGCTGCGGGCAAATGTTTCGTCCTGAACGATCTCATCCCGTATAAGTGATACCACCTTTACAGTCCCATCAGTCTTTTTAATAGTAAGTTTTACTTCTGTTCCTTTTTTACCGCGGATCACTTTCACAGCATCTGTTACCACAAAGCCAGTAAGATCTGTAGGCTCTTCCTTCCCCTGGGCTACTTTTTGAATGATGTCTCCCGGCTGTATCTCACCTGATTTTGCAGCAGGGCTGCCGGAAAGAATGCTGGCCACTTTGATATTACCATCATCATATTGAAGCGAAGCCCCAATACCATAAAAACGACCGCTCATCTCTTCGTCAAAATACCTTTTATCAACCGGCGGGAAAAATTCGGTATGAGGATCCATTGTAGTGGTGATGGCATTTACGAAAACATTGAATTTATCATCATCACTGAATTTGAAGCGGAAACGCTCAAAGGTCCTGTCCAGGATTTTAGATACTTTCTCCCGGGCTTCTTTTTCCAATTCTGCATCCGTTTTTACCACAAATCCCTCCTTCCCTTTGTTCTTCTCCCGTACATCAAGCAGGTCCACATACCGCTCCAGCGTCATGAATTTTACTTTCTTTCTCCAGCGGTCCTTTCTTTCGGCAGCTGTAGAAGGATAATCAAGTTTTTCTGCATCCAGCACCACTTCTTCATCCACTTTAAAATCAAAGGGCTTTGCCAGGTATTCTTTGTAAATGACAGCCGCTTCTTCCATTCGGGTATTAAAAGTTTTGCCTGCAGCCAGGAAAAACTCAACAGGTGCCCCTTTTATTTCCTCATCGATTCTGTTTTCAAATTTCCGGAGTAGCGCCATGTCGCTTTTCAGGTACATGTTTTTTTCAGGATCCAGATCACCTATGAATTTCTTGAATATTTTCTGTGAAAAGGCATCATTGATGTCCTGCGGGCTGTAGTGGGCCTGGGAAAGCATTTCGCCCACCAGTTTTAGTATCTGCTCGTATTTTGTAGGAGGGTTAACCGGATTCTTTGTTCCTGTTCCCATCGTTTTGAAGGCAAGAAATGAACCTGCCAACACCATCATGATCACTATCGGGAGTCTTTTCATATTCAAAAGGTATTTAATTGCGTTTTGCATAGTTCAAAAATAACGCAAAAACGTTGCTTTTCTTGCCTTAAGGAGCTTTTAACACAGGTTTTTGATGAGTGGTGGAAAACGAAAAAGCCCCCTGATATTTATCGGGAGGCTTTTGACCGGGTAACCAATGGGGCTCGAACCCACGACCCTCAGAACCACAATCTGATGCTCTAACCAACTGAGCTATGGCTACCATTTTGGAAGAGCAAAAGTATAGAAAAACACCTCTTATTCCAAAACGAGATTTTGAATGCGGTTCTTCTTTTGCTTTCTTTGCACTCCTTTTTAAAAGTTATGAACTACTGGCTTCTTCTTATTCCTGTCATTTCAGCCTTCATTGGTTGGGTTACTAACTGGGTAGCCATTAAAATGCTATTTCATCCCCGTGAACCGAAGAAAATACTGGGTATTACCTTCCAGGGGATATTTCCGAAGCGCCAGCAACAGTTTGCCGAAAAACTGGGCAAGTTGGTGAGTGCAGAATTCTTGTCATTTGAAGACATTGAACAAAAGATCAGCAGTCCCGACAATTTAAAAAAGATCATGCCCATGATAGAAAATCATGTGGATGACTTTTTACGGACACGCCTTAGCCAGGAAATGCCGGTGATCAGTATGTTTATCGGTGATAAGACCATCGGTAAATTAAAAGAGGCTTTCATGAAGGAGATAGAGGTGCTCTTTCCCCAGGTAATGAAACAATATGCCGCCAATCTTAAAACAGAACTGGACCTGGAACAAATTGTTATTAAAAAAGTATCCGGATTTTCCTCCGACAAACTGGAAGAAGTACTATACCAGATCATGTCAAAGGAATTCCGCTTTGTAGAGATCATTGGAGCGGTCATTGGCTTTTTGATCGGGGCAGTTCAGGTCCTGATCACTGTCCTCACCACCTGATAAATCAGAATATTTCACTCGTTTTCAAACTTTTTCCTTTTATGGCTGTAATCAGGCCATTCATCAAGTTGTCATAAAATTGTCTGCAAGTTCGGGCTCCATTTTTCGTCTAAAAAGCAAATCAGCATAATGAGAAAGATTACGTTCCTTTTAGCCTCATTTTTAATCACTTACACAGTTCTTGCACAGGTGCCGGGTGGTGGAAACAGAGGGGCCGGTGGCCGCCAAATGCCAAATGGCAGTTTTTATGGGAAATTAATAGAAGCCAAAAGTGCAAAACCAATTGAATACGCTTCCGTTCAACTCTTACAAAACAAATTTGATTCAGCCTCAAAAAAGAGAAAAGAGACAGTGGTAGCCGGTATGCTTACAAAAGCAAACGGTGAATTTCTGTTGGAAAATGTGCCTGTATTCGGACAATACAAGCTTAAAGTAACCGTTGTGGGCTTTAAACCTTATGAACAAACTGTTTCTTTTGATATTAAAATGAATGGTGGTGACATGAGTGCCATGATGGGCGCCCTTGACAAAGACCTTGGAAATATCAAAATTGATATAGAAGAAAAGACGCTCGAAAATGTGACCGTTACATCTTCCAAACCCGGATTACAACTAGGAATTGACCGTAAAGTATTCAATGTAGATAAGAACCTGGTTTCAGCAGGAGGAACAGCCGTTGATATCATGAAGAATGTACCATCCGTTACTGTCGACATTGATGGTAATGTATCTATGCGTAACAATACCCCCCAGATATTTGTGGATGGCCGCCCTACAACTATGTCTCTTGACCAGATTCCCGCAGATGCCATAGAGAGTGTGGAGATAATCACTAACCCTTCTGCAAAATTTGATGCTTCGGGTGGTACAGCTGGTATCCTGAATGTAGTGCTTAAGAAGAACAAGAGAGTGGGATATAGCGGCAGTGTAAGAACCAACGTTGACTCCCGTGGCAGGGTGGGCCTGGGCGGCGACCTCAATGTGCGCCAGGAAAAGATCAACTTCTTTCTCAATGCTAATTTCAATCAGCGGAAATCTATCAGCACCGGTACTACTGACCGTACGACACTGATCGGTGTGCCAAATACCTATTTGCAGCAAACAGACCGCAGTGTATCACAGGGCCAGTTTGTATTTCTCCGTGGTGGTTTTGATTATTTCCTTGACAACCGTAATACAATATCCATATCAGGAAATATGGCCCGTGGACGATTCAAGCCATTTTCCGAAAGTGATATCCTGATCGACTCACTCTACAGTACTGTTACTTCGTCTTTCAGCGAAAGACTCTCAAACTCTAACAGCAAGTTCAACAACGGTGGAATAGCCCTGAGTTTTAAACATAATTTCCCAAAACAGGGTGAAGAACTGACAGCAGATGTAACTTACAACAGCAGCAAGAATGAGAATGACAATATTGTTGCCACTGATTATTACAAATTGCCGGCTAACACCTTTGTCAACCAATTCAAACAACAGCAATTAGGGAATGGTGGCAATAAAAATCTCGTGATACAAACCGACTATACCAAGCCACTGAACGAAAAATCGAAGCTGGAAATGGGGCTACGCTTCCAGATCAGGGAGTCAGAAACAAGAAATGATTTTTATTCTTTTGCAACCGGAATGGCTGTAAATGATCCTCTTTTATCCATCAATTATAACAATACGGATAATGTGTATGCTGCCTACACTACCTATTCAAATAAGATCAAAGACTTTGGATACCAATTGGGCCTCCGGGTGGAAAGCTCAGAATATGAAGGCCGCTTACCTGATAAGAACCAGGTATTCTCTATCAAATTCCCCGTCAGCCTTTTCCCAAGTGTGTTCCTGAACCAAAAGCTAAAGAACGACCAGGACCTCCAGTTAAACTATACCCGGAAGATCAACCGGCCCAATTTCTTCCAGTTATATCCTTTCACAGACTACTCCGACTCACTGAACATCAGCCGTGGTAATCCCAACCTGGAACCGGAGTTCACTAATTCATTAGAATTATCTTACCAGAAAACATTTAAGAACAGGGATAACTTTATTGCTTCACTGTACTATAAAAATACTACCGGTCTCATCACCCGCTACCAGGTAAAAGAAGTAAATCCTTCTAATAACAAGGATATGCTGGTGAATACTTATATCAATGCCAGTTCAAGCTATGTAACAGGACTAGAATTAGTATCCAAGAATAAGATCACTAAATGGTGGGACCTGACCACTAACCTGAACCTCTTTACATCAAAGATCAATCTGAACGATCCCACCCAACCAGAGCAAGAGCAGTTTGCCAGCTGGTTTGGAAAATTGAACAACACCTTTAAACTTCCTAAAAACTTCAGCATACAATTGTCCGGTGAGTACCAGTCCAAAACTGTATTACCTCCTGGCGGCAGCGGCGGCAATAG
The DNA here is from genome assembly GCA_016786965.1 of Chitinophagaceae bacterium. GTDB lineage: Bacteria > Bacteroidota > Bacteroidia > Chitinophagales > Chitinophagaceae > JJ008. Next base: position 3,509 of record JAEUVL010000876.1, on the reverse strand, counting down.
TGGTGGCCGCGGTGGTGGTGGCGGTATGTTTGGTGGCGGTGGTATGTTCGGACAAGCAAGTGCAGCGCAAGGCTATGTAAAAGCCAATTACTATGTAGATGGTGGAATCCGCTATGAATTCCTCAAGAATAAACAAGCTTCACTGTCATTGAATGTGAACGACATTTTCAGAACACGCCGCCAGAATATATATTCTGAGTCCAACTTCTTTACACAAGAAGTGTTCCGCCGCCGTGATCCGCAGGTACTGCGCCTGAATTTCAGCTGGCGCTTCGGAAAGTTTGATGCCAATTTATTCAAACGTAAAAGCAATAAGAGCCAGGGCGATGGCGGTATGGAAGGTGTGAACATGGGTCAGTAAGCACAGAAAGATTAAATCGTTTATAAGTAGAAGGTTTTGCATATTTGCAAAGCCTTTTTCTTTTACAGTAATTGTATTCTTTTGAAACGGATATTCTTCACAGTTACCAACGATCTCACCTATGACCAGCGAATGCACCGCATCTGCACTTCACTGGCTGAAAATGGCTATGCAGTCACCCTCGTTGGGAGAAAACTGGCCTCCTCTCTCCCATTGACAGAAAAAAAGTTTACCCAAAAAAGGATACGATGCTGGTTCAACAAGGGAAAGATGTTTTATGGGGAATACAATTGCAGGCTCTTCTTCTTTTTACTATTCAAAAAAATGGAAGCAGTCTGTGCTATCGACCTGGACACGATTCTTCCATGCCTTTATATTTCCCGCTGGAAAAAAATTCCCCGTATTTATGATGCACATGAATTGTTTACTGAGCTCAAAGAAGTGGTGACCAGGCCTGCTGTTCAAAAGGCATGGCGCAAGATCGAACGGAAAGCAGTTCCTCAATTCAGATTTGGTTATACAGTAAGTAAAAGCATTGCGGCAGAATTCAATAAAAGATATAAAGTAACGTACGAAACCATCCACAACACTCCAATACTCAACGAACTGAACACGGCGAAGCCGGTTGAAAGATTTATTCTTTACCAGGGTGCTGTTAATGAAGCAAGAGGATTTGAATACCTTATACCGGCCATGAAGGACATACATTGTAAATTGGTGATTTGTGGAGATGGTAACTTCATGCCCCAGCTTAAACACCTGATCAGCCATTACCAGCTTGAACATAAAATAGAATTAAAAGGGATGTTACCCCCTGATCAATTAGCCGCTATTTCACAAACAGCCCATATCGGCCTGGCATTGGCAGAAAATGAAGGATTGAACCAATACCTGGCCTTACCCAACAAATTCTTTGACTATATACATGCTGCTTTACCGCAGGTAACGATGAACTACCCCGAATACCGGGCCATCAATGCGGAATTTGAAGTGGCCGTACTGCTGGACGACCTTGACCCCAAAAGAATAGCCCTTTCGATAAACAATTTGCTGGATGACGATGTTCTTCATTGTCGGCTGAAGGAAAACTGCCTGAAAGTCCGGCAGGCCTTTAACTGGCAACTGGAAGAGAAAAAATTATTGTCTTTTTACCAAACCGTTTTTAATAGTTGAACCGCCATTTACATATTGTTTGCCTGGATGTGCCCTGGCCTGCTGATTATGGAGGTGCCATTGATATGATGAACCGGATCATCATGCTCAAAAAAATGGATATTCACATACACCTGCATTATTTCAGTTATAATGAACGGGGTACCCCTAATGAACTGAACCAGTTTTGTGACAGTATTCATGTGTATGAAAGAAAGACTGGTCACAAAGGAGTATCATCAAAATTACCGTACATCATCTCTTCCCGGATCAATGATGATCTGGTGGCGGCACTGCAAAAAGATGATCATCCCATTCTGCTCGAAGGGCTTCATTGCACCGGCATTTTACCTCAACTGGACCTGCAAAACAGGAAAGTGGTGGTGCGCATGCACAATGAAGAGAGCTTGTATTATAAAGAACTGGCCCGGTCCGAATCATCCTGGCTGAAGAAACTTTATTTCCTGCGGGAAAGCCGGCTCATCCGGAAATATAATCACCAATTGCCGGATGATTGTGTATATGCCTGCATCACACAGATGGATGCAGATAATATGGAGCAGAACTATCATCTGCACCATGCTACATTTCTTCCTGCTTTTCCTTCCTGGCAGCAGGTAAGCGGAGAAGAAGGGATAGGCAATCTTTGCCTCTACCATGGCAACCTGTCCGTGCCCGAGAATGAAGAAGCTGCCATGTGGCTATTGGAAAAAGTATTTAGTAAGATCAGAAAACCTTTCGTGATAGCCGGTAAAAAACCATCGAAAAGATTACAGAAAATGGCTCACTTGTTTCAGCACACCTGCCTGGTGGCTGATCCTTCCGAGTCAGAATTGAACGACCTCATCAGGAAAGCGCATATCAATGTATTACCCTGCTTTAACAGGAATATTACCGGCATCCGGCTAAAACTGCTCCACGTTTTGTTTGAAGGAAGACACTGTGTGGTTAATGAACCGATGGTGGAAGGCACCGGGCTCGAAGCAGCCTGTCATATAGGCACCAATGCAGAAGCTGTCGCCTCTATTATTGCCCAATTGTATAACCAGCCTTTTACCAGCGAAGAAGTGTTGCTCAGGAAGAAACTATTAAGCAATACTTATGACAATGAAAAGAACAGCCGGGAGCTTACTCAATACTTATGGTAGCATTGTCATTTACCCTGCCCCTCTCTGTACGTATCATACGGGCCGGGAATTTCTGTACCACGATATAATCATGTGAAGCCATCACCACCGCCGTATTATAATCCCTTGATATCTGGAAAAGAAGTGACATGATCTCGTCAGACGTTTCAGGGTCCAGGTTGCCGGTAGGTTCATCTGCCAATATCAGTTTGGGGGAGTTTAACAAGGCCCGGGCTATATCAATACGCTGCTGCTCACCGCCACTCAGTTCAAAAGGCATCTTGAAGCCTTTTGATTTCAACCCCACTTTATCCAGTACATCCATTATTTTTTCATTCATCAGCTTATCGTCTGTCCAGCCGGTTGCTTTCAGCACGAACTTCAGGTTCTCGTTTACATTCCTGTCAGTAAGTAATTGAAACTCCTGGAATACTACGCCCAGGTTCCGGCGCAGGTAAGGAACTTTTTTCCAGTCAAGTCCGCGAAGACTGAATCCCGCCACGGTTCCTTCTCCTTCTGTCAGTTCCAGTTCCCCGTAAAGTGTTTTCAGCAAGCTGGATTTACCGGTGCCTGTTTTACCTACCAGGTACACAAACTCGCCTTTGTTTACAGTAAGATTTACATCCTGGAGAATAAGATTGCTGCCCTGGTATATATTTACGTTCCGAAGTTCAATAATTGGTTCAGACATCGCTTATGGGTTTGCTGCAAAATAAAGAAAGAAGAGCGGGATAAAGCTACTTTTTATCAACTATTTAGCCATGTGCAGTGCTTCTAACATTTACTTAGCAATATGTATCAGAATAAAAACAAACAGATCAATACACCAGGTTGCCGTTGGTGGTTTTGATCACCAGTTCCTTTTTATC
>JAEUVL010000856.1 GCA_016786965.1 Chitinophagaceae bacterium | reverse complement strand
ACTGTACGGGCCGGAGCCATTGTTCGGAGTTATGGTGACAGAACCATTGACAGCCCCAAAGCAGGAAGTGGCGGCTGCGATATGATTGGCCACTAATGCGGGCCCCGCATCCACTGTTATATTGACAAAACGGGAGCACCCCACAAAATCAGTTATAACAACCGTATGAGGGCCGGGAGATACTCCATTAAACGTATAAGGGCTACTCCCGCTTTGAGGCGCACCGCCATCCAACGAAAACATATATGGCGGCGTACCTGCAACAGCTGTTACGGTAATGCTGCCATTGGATACCGTGGGGCAAGTAGCAGCTGTACTAGTAGCATTGACGCTTACACCTGCATTCACAGGCACATCTATTGTTAGTATGTTTGACTGGCAGCCCGTAGCATCATACACAATTATATTATGATTGCCGCCATTTACATTAGTAAAAGTATAAGGGTTAGGCCCGGTCGCAGGCAGAAAGCCATCCAACTGGTAAGAAAATGGACCAGTGCCGTTTTGGGCGTTTACCGTTATTGTTCCATTATGCACATTGCTGCAGGATGCCGGAGTAGCAGACATATCGGCCAGTAAACCGTTGTTCCTTACCACAGTTACATTTAAGTTACTGGTACAGGTATTGGTCGCATCAGATATGCTTACCGTATGAGGCCCCATTGATACATTAGTAAATATATAAGGGCTGCCTGCAGTTACAGGAGCACTTCCATCCAGCGAATAATTATAGGGAGGGTTTCCATATCCAGGCGGTATAGTAACAGTGATAGTTCCGGTAGGCGGGCCACAATCAGTATTCGTGGTAGTGGCTGCTGCATTCAGGCTGTTGGTCAGGTTCAGGGTGATGGTATCTAAATTAATAAGCTGCTCGCCAGGGGTACTGCAGGAAGAAAACACCGTTTTGATCACATACTGGTTAGAGCCGGTTGGCGGGCATATATTGGTAAATCTGATATCCAATTGTCCCTGTACTATGGTACTGGTATCTGCGGTGGCCACCAGCGTCCCACCTAATGTCAATAATTCTGAACTTACAAATCTTGACCCTGGTCCTGATGGCACAAAACGATACGCCCTGTTATTTTCCTGCCACACAGTGCAGTTTCTGCCGGAAGG
>JAEUVL010000813.1 GCA_016786965.1 Chitinophagaceae bacterium | reverse complement strand
TATTGCCCATCTTTCCTTTGCTGAAGCGGTAGGTAAACCCAAGCGATACCTGCCTTGAATCCCTGCGCTGCTGAAAGGCTGCATCAATATTGCTGAAGAGAGCTTTACCTTTTATCTTTTGTGTCAGGAAAATATCCCTTCCGGATAAACGGAAAGTTCCCTTTCCTTTAAACACCTGTTTGCTGATACCCAATCCCACCTGGCCGAACGATCTTATCTGGAATACACCTTCAGTCAGCGGCGAAGAATAGAAACCGCTTACTTCACCACTCCATCCTTTACTAAACTTGAACTGGTTGGAGAGATTGGCCTGGAAAGTAGTGGCACCCAGTGAAATATTATCACCATTCACCACCCCTTTATAATGGTTATTGTAAAGGTTCGTCCACAAATTAGCTGTCCACCATTTCTTTATTTGTCCGCCTGCGTTTACTGATATGCCAAACTGCTGACGGCTTGCAATATTTGATTTCCTTATAAAGGTTTCGTTCTGATCTGTATTTTGTTCCAGCACATCTTCAATGATATCTGTTGTTCTGTTGTAGTTCAATGTAGTGGTCAGGAACCCCTTGTAGGTATGGCTCAATTCGATGTTGTGAGCAAATTGTGGCCGCAGGTTAGGATTACCCTGTTCAAAAGTGTATTTATCCAGGAAGGTAATGAAAGGGTTCAGGTCCTCGTAATCGGGTCTTTCGATCCTTCTGCCATAGTTCAATACAAAACTGTTCTTTTCATTTGCTTCATATTGCAAATACACTGTTGGGAATAGTTGTACATAGTTCCGGCTGAATTTTTCGCCCGTGGTCACCTGGTTCCCTTTCGCATTGGTATGCTCCAGGCGCAGGCCGAACTGTGCACTTATCTTTTTACTCAGCGGACGGCTGTAGTTCACATAAGCGGCATTCACATTCTCATCATAGATAAAATGATTACTGCGGCCATAGTCCCTCATTCTTACACCGTAGTACACACTGTCATAGATGGCATCATTATCGGTTTTCACAAAGCTGGTTTTGATACCAGCTTCAAATTTGGCTTTGTTCTTCAGCGGATGCACATAATCCATCTTGGCTGTATATATTTTTATTTCCTGTGGCAGGCTGCCATACAATGTATCCGATTTGGAGAATGATGTTCCATCAGGATTAAAATAATCGTTGAAAAGATCCTGTGCATTGGTGCTTTTATACGTAAGGTAATCGGCATCCATGGTCAGTTCCCGGCCCGTTGAATCGAATACATGACGGAAATTCAGGTTGCCACCCAGGTGATGCCAGTTCTTATCGTTGCTGGTATTAGAGATAGTGCGGCTCAATAATACCCTGGAAGGATCAGAAATTGACACATTACTGCGGCTGTTGAAAAAACCGGGGCTGTAAAAACCATTGACCACAGCGCCGATGGTTGTTTTCTTAGTAGCAAACACATCCACGCCAATCTTACCATTTACTGACTCGCCACCATCTTTTAACCGACCGACCTGGTCAAAATGTGATCTCACTTCTTTGGTACCGGCATCAATAAACTTCCGCTGGATATCAAGGTTCTGAAAATTCTTCCGGTTGCTGTAGCCCACATTGGTAAACAGGTTCACCTTATTCTTGCGGTAGTTAAAATTAAAAGACTCACTCACTTTTGCATAATAACCCTGGCTCCAGTTCGATGACAAACTGCCGCTGTAACCAAACTGTTTGGTCTTCTTTGTTTTAATATTAATAATACCTGCATTTCCTGCCGCATCATATTTGGCCGGCGGATTGGTCATGATCTCGATCTGCTCCAGTTGGCTGGCATTCATGTTACGCAGGTAATTCGCCAGGTCAGTGCCTGACAGGTAGCTGGGGCGTCCATCTATATATACCTGCACACCTTGTTTGCCTTTCAGGCTAATGGCTCCATCTTTGTCTACGGTTACACCGGGAGATTTCTCTAATACTTCCAGGGCGGTAGCACCCACATTTGTAGCGGAGGCTTCCACATTCACCACCATGCGGTCAAGCTTTTGTTCCACCAAAGGTTTCCTGGCGGTAACTGTTACCCCGGCAACGGCTTTTGCCACTGGAACCAATTCAATGGTTTTCAGCACTATGGCAGAATTAGCTTCAGTAATGCTGAAGGTTTCAGAAACTCCTTTGTCATGGCCTACGGCCGTAATGGTCACAAAATATGTTCCTTCGGTCACTCCCTCAAACTGGAAATTGCCGGTTTTATCGGCCACACTCATCTTGGCAACGCTGGAATCTTTGGCCCGCAGCAGGGTAATGGTGGCCGATTCGATGGTTTTAGTGCTGCCGTCAATAACGGTCCCGCTTACTTTCCCGTTCTTCATTTGCGCATAACTGACAGAGGATAAGGCCATTAAGGCAATTGTCAGCATGGTTAAGATCTTTCTCATGGTTGTTGATTTATTTTTTCTTGTACTCTATGTTAATCATTACAGGTCAAAAGTAGGTACTTTGCAATACCAATATCTATGCTTTAAATTAAACGGCCTGTTTCAGGGATAACCGGCCGTTATACTGATATGAGTGTGACGCATGACCAGAAACCTGGTTACTGGCTGGCCGTCATTTCTGATAAATGGCGGGAATCGGAGATGAATGGTGCTAAAGGGGAATTTACCGTGTTACAAACCAAATTCGGCCCTTATGGGATCGTGGTAGGTGCGGCCGGAGGTGAGACGGGTGCCTTCCTTATCCTCCAGTACAAAAAGATACCGGCCGTTAAAGTGACGGTGCATTTCTTTTATTCTGTCCTTATTAATAATATAGGACTTCTGGATGCGAAAAAACTGGGCTGGTAATTTGGTGATGAGGGTGGTAAGAGACTGGTCGGTCAGGTGCTTTTGGCCATCGTGTGTATAAATGAATACATATTTATCACTAGCCTCGAGGTAGCTGATATTCTCGAAGCGGATCAGGTTGATCCTGTCGCCGGTCTTTATTGGTAAAGCAGTTGCCTTCTGCGGTGTTTGGAACTGGCGGATGATCTCCTGCAGGCCTGTCACATCAATTGGTGAAACCAATCGTCCAAACTGTTTCAATTTATTAATGCTTTGTTCCAGCCTTTCTTCCTTGATGGGTTTTAATAAATAATCAATAGAGAAGGTTTCAAACGCTTTGATGGCATACTGCTCGTAAGCGGTGGTGAAAATAATATTGGGTTTCACATTCAGCCGGTCAATTACTTCAAAACCGGTAAGGTCAGGCATTTGTATATCCAGGAAGATCACATCGGGTTTCAGTTCTTCAATTATGGCAATAGCATCTTTCCCGTTACCAGCCTCCCCTATCACTTCCACCACATCCCTGTAGTCTTCCAGCAGGTTCTTCATCAGCCGGCGGGCGGCCGGCTCATCATCTATTACTATAGCTTTAAATAGCTGACTCATCTTTTACCAGTTTATGAATAAAAATAGACACCTGCTTTGCCGGTTCATTGCTGAAATGCATTTCATACTTACCGGGAAAAAGCAGGTCCAGTTTATCGTACACACTCTTTACGCCATAGCCGGGCACCAGGTCGGCAGGAAAAGCCGGCCCGGTATCTGCCACCGACATCACCAGCCCATCCTTATTCCTTTTTACCACCAGCCGGATATCAGTCATCATGCCTGTGGCTTTCAGGCCGTGCTTCACAGCATTCTCCACCAATGGCTGTAAAATAAACCGGGGTACCAGGAAATGTTCCAGCCCCTCTTCCACTTCCATGGTATAATTCAGTTGATCTTCAAACCGGATCTTCTCTATCTGCATATACACATCCGCCATTTCCACCTCATCTTTTATGGTGGAAAAATTATTGTTGCTGTAGTTAATACTGTACCGGAACAGGTCTGCCAGTGCGATGGTCATCCTTCGTCCTTTCTTTCCGTCAGTAATAGACAGGTCAGCTATCGAGTTCAATGCATTATATAAAAAGTGCGGGTTGATCTTGGAATGAAGTGCATCCAGTTCGGCCTTGGTCTTCGACTCCCGCAGGCGGCTGAGCTCCAGTTCTTTCTCATTCATCTTCCGTTGACGCTCCAGGTCCAGGTAGCTGATCACCGTATAGATAAGGCCCGTGACCACACTCAGGTATACACTTGAAATGACAGTGTACTTTAAGAACTGTGTGGAATAATTGTACATCACATACGCCAGCGGCAGGTTTACTACCAGCGACATTACGACAATGGATAAAGTAATAAGTACCTTATGCCACAAAAAGGACATTTTCCTCACCTTGCCCGACTCGGCCACATACCTGGCTATATTATACACAAATAAGGTATTGGCCGTGGTGGATATGATCTGATATAATAGCAACCCATCATAACCATGTTTGGCCACTATCACATAAAAACCACCACTCATAGGAAACAAAGCGGCTGATAATGTAAAAATGGCCAGCCACACCAACAGGTTCTTT
>JAEUVL010000811.1 GCA_016786965.1 Chitinophagaceae bacterium | reverse complement strand
CTTTGCAGGCACTCCCTGTTCAGCATCGTGTTTGCATCACTAAAAACCACGATGGGGTTTTCCACGAACTGAAGGGCCCGCTTAATAGCAGCATATTTTCCTTTCCGTTGCGGTTCATGCAGTAATTGAATGCGGGCATATCTTTTTATCAACTGGTTAGAATCGTCCAAAGATCCATCCGTAACAAAAATGAGTTGCAGTTTATCCGCCGGATAATCAATATCAAGTGTGTTGCGGATCTTATCCACTATTATCTCCTCTTCGTTATAGGCGGTAACAATCAGGGTCACAGGTAAAACGTCGGCCGCGGTCGGTGCATTCTTGGAAGGGATAAAAGCCCCTCTAACTACGTTTATAATGAAAACCAAAATACCATACCCGATATAGCAATAAAACAGTAGTGCCAGGCTGATCCAGTATAGTAGTTTAACAGTATCCATTAAATCTGCTGTGTGAAAAATACGGTCGGGTGAAAGCAAATATCCCAAGATATCAGTTAAAATTCGCAACCTGTTAAGGGAAAAAGCTCATTTTACAGAAATAGTTTAAATGAGGCTTGTTATTGTTAAAGCCGCCGGTTAATTTGTAGTTGAAATCCACTACCTGTTTAAACAACAGTATCATGAAAAGCCACCTTTATTTTCTGCAGCTCGACCTGTATTTCCGTGATTACAAGTTTGCCTTTCTGTGTTTCGTTACTGCCTTTGTTGTCACGCTTATCACCATTCCGCCTATCATTGCTCTCATTAAAAAATACAGCCTGTATGATGTCCCCAATGCCCGTAAAGAACATTCATCACCCATACCTACTATGGGGGGGATTGCCATCATTGCCGGGTTGATGCTATCCCTGTTCCTCTGGTTCCCATTCAGCAATGAAACAGCACAGATCAGTTTCTTCTTCTCCATTGCTGTATTATTTGCCCTGGGCATTATGGACGATCTAAAAGACCTCTCGGCTAAATATAAATTCATTGTACAGATCGCCATTGCGGTCCTCATTGCTTTATCCGGTATCCGCATCACCACTTTCGACGGTCTGTTGGGCGTTTACGAACTACCTCTTTCCGCACAATATAGTTTTACTATCCTGGCGATAGTAGGCATCACTAATGCCTTCAACCTGATTGACGGTATTGATGGACTGGCTGGTGGTATCGGATTTATGAGCCTCATCACCCTCGGTATCTTCCTTACTATGAATGGGGATGTAAATACAGCATTGATCGCTTTTGCACTGGCTGGCGGGCTCTTTGCTTTCTTGTACTTCAATCTGAACCCTGCCAGGATTTTTATGGGTGACACGGGCTCCCTGGTACTGGGCTTTGTAATAGCGGTGTTAAGCATTCGGCTGATGCAGGTGAATGTACAGGTGGCTTTTCCGGTATTGCCCCATGCGTCCGTATTTGTCGCAGGTATAGTGCTCATACCCGTATTTGATACCCTCCGGGTATTTGCCACCCG
>JAEUVL010000805.1 GCA_016786965.1 Chitinophagaceae bacterium | reverse complement strand
GCGATAGAATACAAAGAGCCCATGTACAGCATCTTTGAAGGAATGGGAAACATCATGCTCGACAGAAATAAATATGACGAGGCACTGAAGTGGTTTAATAAGGGAGTCATACTGGCCTCAGAGCGAAACCGGAAAGAAATGCTGGCCAACTATTACAATAACCTCGCTGAATGTTATGAGAAAAAAGGTGATTACAACCTGGCGTATAATTTTATCCGCAACAGCGAAGCCATACGGGACAGTCTGCTGAATGAAGAGAACCTCCGGCAGATAAATGAAATGAATGCCGTGTACGAAACTTCCAAGAAAGAAGAAACAATAGATGTGCTGAGCAAGGAAGGAAAACAAAAAGAAGCCGCACTGATCAGGAGCAAAAGAGAAAGAAACTATTTTATTATAGCAGCAATTTTATTCTCCGCCCTGGCTGGACTGGCCTTTTATGCTTACAGGAATAACCGTAAACAAAAAGAAATGCTGAACAGGCAAAAAGCGATCATTGAAGTTTCGCTGAAAGAAAAAGAGACCCTGCTGCGGGAAATTCACCACCGGGTAAAGAACAACCTGCAGATCATTTCGGGTTTATTGAACCTGCAAAGCCGGCAGATAGAAAATCCCGAAGCACAGGAGGCCGTCAGAGAAGGCCGCAACCGTGTAAAAAGCATGGCCCTTATTCACCAAAAACTTTACCAGCAGGATAATCTTACCGGGGTAAATATGAAAGAATACCTCGATGACCTGGTGAACACCATCCAGCAAACATTCAGAGATAATACAACGGTGATAAAAGCAGATATACTATGCAACGACCTGAGCCTCGATGTGGACACTGCTATTCCGCTTGGGCTGATCATCAATGAACTGGTAACGAACTGCTATAAATATGCCTTTACAGGAAAAAATAACGGGCAGATCATCATCCGGCTGGAAGAAGAACAACAACAACTGATCCTGGAAGTAAAAGATGATGGCGCCGGCCTTCCCGAAGGTTTTGATATGAATACCACAAGATCATTCGGTATGAAACTGGTTCAATCGCTGGCTGCCAAACTGGAAGCCCATATTGAAAGCAGGAACGATAATGGTGCGGTATTTAAGCTTACGATCAATAATTATCAATCTGTATAAACACTGCTTATGTCTGCACTCAGAATAATGATCGTGGAAGATGAACCCGTGATAGCTGATGAAATTGCCGCCACCATTGAAGACCTTGGCTACAGTGTTGCCTGTAAAGTACTGCACAGCAAAGACGTCACGTCGTTATTCCGTGAGCAGGAGCCGGACCTTGTACTGATGGATATTAATTTAGGTAAAGGCCCGGATGGGGTGCAACTGGCCGGAGAAATAAAAGCAATGAAAAATGTGCCCCTCATATTCCTTACCTCTTATTCTGATAAAGCAACGGTTGACAAAGCCAAACAGGTAAATCCTGATGGGTATATTGTAAAACCGTTTGACGAAAAAGACCTGCAGGTGGCCATAGAAATTGCCTTTCACCGGTTTGAGCAACAACAGAAGCCGGCTACTGATGAAAAACAGGAAACATTTCTTATCAACAAACATCTTTTTATCCGCAGTAAAAGCAGGCTCGTAAAGCTGAACCCTGGAGAAGTGGTCTATGCAGAAGCACAGAGCAATTATACGCTGGTAAAAACAGAGAAAGATAAATTCATGCTGAGCACCACGCTGGGTGTGATCGAAGAAAAACTCCTGCCTTTCGGTTTCTTCCGGCTTCATCGCAGTTACCTGGCTAACCTGGCCAAAATAGATGCGATTGAGGAAGACCATGTGATCATTGGCGGCGAAGCAGTGCCGGTAAGTAAAAAACAAAAGCAGGACCTGCTGAACCATATCACCCAGCTTTAATAAGCATTCCCCGCAGTCACTCAAATTTTAGCCTCTTTACGCAAAACAGACCGGGAACCCGTTTTCCCGGACGGAAATTTATGTCCTGATTTAACCACACTTAAAAATCAAGACATGCCTAAACAATTCCTTCTCTCTTTGCTGGTAAGCATATTAT
>JAEUVL010000782.1 GCA_016786965.1 Chitinophagaceae bacterium | reverse complement strand
TCTATCAAATTTCCCAACCTGCTCTATAAGCCTATCCGTTCGGTGTACTACACACTGCAGGGTAATATTGCTATGATGAAGCAGGACTTTGCCGGCGCAGAAAAAAGTATGAAGAAGGGGTTGGACCTTGGCATGCCGATGAAAGAAGCAGAAGGTGCCAGTATGTTGCAAATGGGTATGCTGATGATGCAGAAAAACGACCTGAAACAGGCCGAAAGCTATATCCGTGCTGCTATCCGCAAAGGACTGCCTGATAAAGAAAATGAATCCGCTGCCTATTTACAGATGTGCAGTATTATGATGAATAAAAGAGAATTCAGGGCTGCTAAAGATTTCTTCAGAAAAGCAAAAGCACTGAAGCCCACTACCCCGCAGATCGTTGACCAGATAAAGCAAATTGAGAAGTACATTTCCCGCATGCCGGGCTAAGATTCGAAATGACCGATGGCTTTATACTCCTGCCATCGCCTTTATTTCTTCCCGCACCAACAGCGGCGCTGACTGAAGTAATTGCTTTTCGATGGTGCCTTCTTTATCAATGTATCCTTTGGCTGCATCATCCGCCGTCACTGTTATCACTCCTTTATAGGCATAGAGCAGTTTCTCTCCGCCTGTAATGATGATACCGGAATAGCCCAGCAAAGAAGGTTGTTCCTGCGGTTCTGTCCGCGGCAAGCTTTCAATAGTTAGCAACAGTTTGTCATACTCCTTAGCCGCTATGGGCCATTGGGGGTTTCGCCTGCCGGAATAAATACAAACTGTTGCTGTTATCATATTTCGTTTACGCAATTTTTATATGGCCATGCAGTACCTGCATAAAAGTACAAAACTGGGTGTATGGTCCCCTGTCCGCCGTGCGGGGGTCAGTGATGATGTTGCCGGAATTGTCGGTGATCTTTGCCGCCGTACTGCCTGGCTTATGGCTCCACCGGCCATTGGGGCCTTTGCGGAACCAGTGAAAATCCCATCCCGGGGCAATTACCAGGGCCACAAGATGTCCTTTACCAGGGCATTTATTATCGGCGAGTGTTGTGTTCACCAGTTGGTCTGCAATAGCACCATCTTTGGCACTGCGCTGTCCTGCGGCTACGCTGCACCCCGAAAGAGAGGTGTATTGCTGTCCGGAAGCTTTGCCCGGCTGTGCAAAAGTATTAGTCCGGTAGTTGCAGGCATAGTTATAGCAATTGTTGCTCGACTGTATAGTACCACCGTCATTCCACCAGGCCAGGTCAGGATCAGGAGCACAGGCACAGGTATTGATCAATGGTGGCCAGATAGGGATGGGAATCTTAGAAACTATTTCCCATTCTTTTTTAAACCGCTTGATCTCTTTTTCGAAGTAGGGTTTAAATTCTCTTTTATTGGGAATACCTTCAAACTGGCTCAGTTTGTCAAACACAAGGCTTTCCAGCGCTTCCCCATTCAGATCGGCAAAGTCAGTTGCACTAAACATATTGGAGTGTGTTAACTGCATCCGGGCAGGGTGGTTTTTAGAAGCCTTGTCTAATTGCTCCACAATGATGCCGCGGTAGCCCAGGCCCGAAGGGGGCTGAATGCTTTTATTACTCAGGTTCTTTGGCTTA
>JAEUVL010000736.1 GCA_016786965.1 Chitinophagaceae bacterium | reverse complement strand
TGCTGCCGATCAGCAGGCTATAGTTAGTAGCTGTTTTTTGTTTGGTAAGCCCGTTGATAAAATCATTGATCACCACCCACAGATCATTACCATAGATAATAGTAAGTACCAGTATACGCTGCAGGCCCGACTCCAGCAGGGCCAATACAGCAAAGAGAATACAGGTCACTGTAAAATACTTTTTATTACGAAACAGCAGCTCGCCCAGCAAGCCCTGGAAGAACACCGCCGCATAGGCCATAGGCGGCGCCTGCGGGCTGAGCATCATTTTAAATATCGCTACAATGATCGTGGCCTTTATGATAGCACCTCTTACAGGTGCATACCAGGCAATGAGGCAAATACAAACAACAGCACAGCTGCCCACCAGCAATCCCGATACCGGTATGCGCAACCCGTGAATGATGCCGCCAAGCATCGCTTCACTGATCACCCAAAGGGCTATAAGCCGGTAATAGAGTTGTTTATTCATTGATCGCTGCTCCATTTATTCTTTGCTGCAAACAGGAGATGCTGTTGCCGCCTTGTTCTGTTATGTTTAATTGTAATCATCAGTACAATTGATGTAATCACTAACCCACCCTTTTCATTCAATTATACTAACTTTAAAGGTCAATCATAAAGATAACTTGATACGTTTTATACTTAACGAACAAACGCTTGCCACTGATCTGCCTGCCGGTATGGTGATGCTGGATTTTATTCGCTATCACAAGCATCTTACCGGTACCAAGATCGGCTGCCGTGAAGGTGATTGCGGTGCCTGCACCGTACTGGTGGGTGAGCTGGTGAATGATGAAATGCATTATCAATCCATGACAAGCTGCCTGATGCCCATCGGCAATGCACATGGAAAACATATCGTGACCATAGAAGGTGTAAATACCACTGCCCTGAACCCTGTACAGCAGGCAATGGCTGATGAAGGCGCTACACAATGTGGTTTCTGCACGCCTGGCTTTGTAATGTCGCTGGCTGGCTTTTGTTTAAGTGGTGCGGAAGCTACCCCGCAAAATGCGATTGCAGCAATTGATGGAAACATCTGCCGCTGCACCGGTTATAAGTCTATTGAAAGAGCCGCCGCTAAAGTGGCTGATAGTATGAAAGAAAGAAATGGCACTGACGTGATTGAATTTGTAACCAGCCGCCAGTTACTGCCCGCTTATTTTTCTACCATAAAAAAACAATTAAAAGAATTACAGTCAGCAGAACGGACCAGGCTCCTGCCCGACCTGGCGGCACTGGCCGAACGGCCACATGTATTAGGTGGCGGCACGGATCTCTATGTGCAGAAGCATGAAGAAATGACCTATGCCAATATCCATTTTTTATTTGATCATCCGGAGCTCAACAGCATAACAAAAGAAGGTAATAAATGTATCATCGGTCCCTCTGTTACGGTAAGCGACCTGATGGCTTCCCCCATCATCAACGAAGCCTTCCCAGAATTTCAGCGGTATGCCAAATTAGTATCTTCCACACCGATACGAAACATGGCCACTATCGCCGGTAATTTTATCAATGCTTCACCCATCGGCGATTTCACCATTTTCTTTTTAGCATTGGATGCACAACTGGTATTAAGTGATGGAAAAATAACGAGAGAATTACCCCTGAGAGAATTGTACAAAGGCTATAAAACACTGGATAAAAAACCGGAAGAACAAATTCAGCGGATATGGTTTGCGTTGCCGGATGACAATACCCGTTTTCACTTTGAGAAAGTCTGCAAGCGAACACACCTGGATATTGCCAGTGTAAATACAGCCATCCGGCTTACAATGGATGGTGAGATGATCGTGTCCGCTGGTCTCTCAGCAGGTGGTGTA
>JAEUVL010000632.1 GCA_016786965.1 Chitinophagaceae bacterium | reverse complement strand
CGGGCTTTTAACAATTCCCTAAATATTGCTGTATAATGTCCTGATAATCCTTACATAAATGGCTTTACATCTTTCGATTCTGAAGATGAATTTTACATCCTACGATACAGGTTTTACATGCTACGAAATGAATTTTACATGTTACGAGACAAATTTTACATCGTCCGTAGCCTGCACAACATGGTCGGATGCCCGTCTTATATTGTTCCATACGATACCGGCAGCGACAGGTATTTGTTTTACACCACCCGATACCTGTTTTATATGTACAGACATCAATTACATATCTATCAGTATGAATTTGGCATGCCGGGATATGCTGTGTCTATTCCTCCCTGCCATTTTTTTCTTACCTTATAGACAGCCATCGGGTTCCACTACATTTTAATACAACCTATTATATAAAAAGCCGGTCATACAGACTGGCTTTTTTGATTTTATCCCTACATTCATCCTCTAATAATCTCTTTATGCAGAAATACCTCCCCCTCCTGTTACTTGTTGCCTGCTCCTTTGCCATGCCTGTGGCACAGGCACAGACGCCTTCTTTTATCAGCGATAGCCTGGACCGGTATGTTGAAAGAGGCATGCAGCAATGGCAGATCCCCGGCCTCGCCATCGCCATTGTAAAAGATGGTAAAGTAGTGCTGATGAAAGGCTATGGGGTAAAGGAACTGGGCAAAGAAGAAAAAGTAGATGAGAACACTCTCTTTATTATTGCCTCCAATTCAAAACTATTTACCGGTACGGCATTGGCCAAACTGGACACAGAGAAAAAACTTTCCCTGAATGATAAAGTGACGGAGCATATCCCCTGGTTCAAACTGTACGATACTAATGCCACCCGTATGGCGAATGTGAGAGATATGCTTTGCCACCGGCTTGGTACCAAAACCTTCCAGGGTGATTTTACTTTTTGGGACTCTAATCTTCCTAAAGATTCTATTGTTTGGAAAATGCGCTACCTGAAACCACCGGGTGTGTTTCGCCAGGACTATGGTTACTGTAATGCAGGTTTCCTGGTGGCCGGACAGGTATTGGAGAAAGTGACAGGACAAACCTGGGAGAACTATGTACAGGAAAATATCCTTACTCCTCTTGGCATGCGTAATACTTTCATGAATACAGCAGGGCTTGCTGAAAGAAGCAATGTGGCACAACCGCATAATAACCTTTACAGTTCCATCACCAAAATACCTTTTGACAAAGTGGATAACCTGGGCCCCGCCACCAGCATGGTGAGCAATGTAAACGACCTTACCAAATGGCTGTTATTACAATTAGACAGTGGCCGCTATGCAGGCAAACAAATTTTACCCTGGGCTGTGTTGCAAAAAACAAGAGATATAAATATTTTAACAGGCAGCCGAAAGTCAACGGTATATCCTTCACATTTCCGAGGCTATGGACTGGGAGTGTATGCCACTGACTATGCGGGCAAACAAGTGTATTGGCATACAGGCGGTGCTTTTGGTCATGTAACAAATGTTTGCTTTATACCAGAAGAAAATCTGGGCATCACGATTCTTACCAACAATGACAACCAGAGTTTCTTTGAGGCCCTTCGGTACCAGATCATGGATGCATACCTGGGTGTACCATATACAGACAGAAGCAAATTTCAATGGGGCTTCTTTATGCAGAATAAAAAAGCAACAGATGAGGAACTGGCAGCTTTAAAGACGAGGGTGGACAGAAAGAATGTGCCTGAAATAAAACTGGCGGATTTCACCGGCGATTATTCAAACACCGTGTATGGAAAGATAACGATCAGCAAAAGCGGGGAGATGCTGATCTGCCGTTTTCAACATCACCCGGACCTGATCGGCTATATGGAGTATATGGATAATAATGAATTCCGTATTACCTATTCCAATATTGG
>JAEUVL010000617.1 GCA_016786965.1 Chitinophagaceae bacterium | reverse complement strand
AAATGCCTGTATCTTAAAACTACAAAACTACCTGTATGCACCCATACATTAATTGTGATATGGGAGAAGGAACAGGCAATGATGAACTCCTAATGCCTCATATCGCATGGGCAAATATTGCCTGTGGCTATCATGCCGGCGATGTTGCTACCATGCAGCAAACTGTGCAATGGGCAGTGCAATATAGTGTAGCTGTAGGCGCACACCCCTCTTTCCCGGACAAGGAAAATTTTGGACGAAGTGAAATGAGGCTGGAGAGTAAAGAAGTGTACGATCTGTTAATACAGCAACTTGTAATTATAAAAGAGATAACAACAAGAGTTGGTATAAAATTAAACCATGTAAAACCGCATGGGGCATTATACAACATGTCTGCGAAGGATGCAGTATTGGCAGCAACTATTGCCAGGGCGGTAAGAGATTTTGATACATCATTATTTCTGATCGGGTTAAGTGGCAGCCACTCCATTAGCGAAGCAAAAGCAATTGGAATAAGAACGGTCAGTGAAGTATTTGCCGACCGCACTTACCAGGATGATGGAAGACTTACGCCCCGGTCTCAACCGGGAGCCCTGATAGACAATGCTGGTGATGTGGTAAAGCAGGTATTACAGATGATAGAAAAAGGAGCAGTTACAACTTTATCGGGTAACAAAATTACTGTATTGGCAGAAACGGTCTGTATTCATGGTGATGGTGAGCATGCAGTTGAATTTGCTAAGGCTATTCAGAAAGCAATCAGTAACAGATAATGAATAATACCAGCTCAAATGATCCGAATATACAAAAGCCATTTTTGCGAAGGCGCTGGGCGGGGCCTGTACTTGGCGCCGCATTCCTGATGGCTACTTCTGCCATTGGCCCTGGGTTTCTTACTCAAACATCACTTTTTACGGAGCAACTGCTTACCAGTTTTGGTTTTGTTATTCTCATCTCTATTCTGCTTGATATAGGTGCCCAGCTCAATATCTGGAGAATAATAACGATGAGTGAGGACAGGGCGCAGGATATAGCCAACAAAACATTGCCCGGCCTTGGTTTCTTCCTAGCAGCGTTGATCGCTTTTGGTGGCCTGGTATTCAATATTGGCAATATAGCAGGTTGCGGTTTAGGATTGAATGTGCTTACGGGCATTGATACCAAAGCAGGTGCCGTCATCAGTTGCGTAATTGCATTGGGTATCTTTTGGTACAAAGAAGCTGGTAAGCTGATCGACAACTTTACCAAACTACTGGGGTTTATCATGATCGTATTAACGGCTTATATAGCGTTCTCTTCGCACCCGCCGTTGGCAGAGGCCCTGTATCATACCATCTGGCCGGAGAAAATTGATATGCTCAAGATCGTAACACTGGTAGGAGGAACGGTTGGTGGTTATATTTCATTTGCCGGGGCACACAGGTTGCTGGATGCCGGTATCAAAGGGCCACAAAACTTATCCCAGGTAACAAGAAGTTCTGTGAGTGGTATATTGATCACATCTGTTATGCGGTTCTTATTATTCTTTGCCGCACTTGGTATTGTATCGCAGGGAATAAAATTGTCTGCCGCTAACCCAGCCGCTTCGGTGTTCCAGTCAGCAGCCGGAGAATTGGGGTATAAGTTTTTTGGGGTAGTGATCTGGAGCGCTGCTATTACTTCTGTTGTTGGTGCCTCGTACACGTCTATTTCCTTCTGGAAAACATTAGTACCTGCTGTTCGGAATAATGAAAAAATTGTGATCAGCCTGTTCATTATTTTATCAACTGTCATCTTTCTGGCCGTTGGCAACCCGGTAAAGCTGCTGATCCTGGCAGGGGCGGTGAATGGATTGATACTACCTGTGGCATTAGCGGTGATGCTGGTGGCGGCTACAAAATCATCAATAGTAAAAAAATATAAACACCCTGTCGCCTTGCAGCTGATCGGGTGGTTGGTAGTGGCTGTGATGACATATATGGGAATGGTTACTATTCAGCAAAGCATCGGCAAATTGTTATAAAACAAAAAAACCCAACCATAGGGTACGTTGGGTTTTTTGTTTTTCATCCATCCTTGTTATGTGTCCAATCAGCCGTTTAATATTTTTGATCGTTGCAGATAATTTCCTGACGGGTGATAGATAAATAAGCAGGTCCCGTTTTTAATAGTGGTAATGATCTTTGCTGACTCATTTTGCGGTACAGCCGGGCAGCCATAGCTGCGTCCCATGAATATACCAGCCCTTGCTCTTGCACCATCTACATACGCAGCACCATGTATCACAATACTTCTGGCCAGCGCCTTGTCATTAAAGCCGGGGTCTACTCCATTTATCCGCAGCGACAATCCATGCTCCCCGGTATAGGTTTGTTGTGTAACATAAAAACCAAGGCTGCTTTGGAGCGATTCCGGAATGTTGGAAAACCTGGTGGCATATTCAGCACCGGAATTTTTTCCATGTGCCACATAGGTATTGGTTACAAGTTTACCTTGTTCTACATCTATAATGTACAATCTTTTCTTTGCAGAGGACTGGCTGAAATCACAGATCGTTAAATAAGCAGTACGGGTGATCATTTTTTTGCCAAGCAGGCGCTGGTATCCTTTCCATGCATTATCGAATGCACTTCTTGATAAGCCTAGCCCTTCCAGGTTCGTACCACAGTATAACAACTCAGCAGCACTTATCATTGAAGTTGAATCCACCGACCGTGCAGGAGCAGCATTATAGCTGTTGGCAGCAGGTGTAGAGGGGATAACGGTGAACGATGTGCACAGTAATCCCATGGATATTGGAATAATTAGTTTTCTCACGAAGGGTACGGTTTTCACCGGCTAACCTTTGAAGGTTATTTGTGCCGGCTAGATTTTAAAAACGACAGCCAGCACAAAATATTATGCGAATGTTAAAACTGCAAGTAATAAAGGTCTGTTTTGTAATGTTTTGCGAAGAAGTACGAACAGGCAGCACGAGAACAACGAGAAAAAATACGTTTTACTAATCAGATATACTTAACTCGCCATTAATAATGTAAGTGTGCTTTAATTCTCCATGATCTTATTAATATCCCGCTGTTTGGTAATAAACTCACTGGAATAGATCTTGAGCAGCAGCATGAACAAGGAAATTAGTAATGGCCCGAATATAAGCCCGATAAAGCCAAACAGGTTCAGCCCGATGATAACTCCGAATACCGTAGTAAGAGGATGTACATTGCCCAGCTTTTTTAATAAAGTAAAACGCAACACATTATCTACTGTACCTATCACGCCAAAACCAAATATCAGCATGGCTATGCCGCGGCCAGAATCTCCATTGGCAAAAAAGATAATCGCTAAAGGAATATAGGCCAGCGCAGCACCTACCACGGGCAGCATGGCTGCAATACAAGTGACGCCAAACCAAAAGAAGGGTTCGTTTACCCCTATTATTAAGTAACCAACCAGGCCAATTACTCCCTGTGCAAAAGCGATAAGAGGAATGCCGATGGCGTTTGACATTACCATCATGTGTATTTCTTTTCCCAACCGGTTCACATTCTTGTCCTTCAGGGGTACATGTTCGTAAAGGGTATTCTCCATTTGCCGGCCGTTTACCAGCATAAAATAAAGAATGAAGTACATGAAAAAGATTGT
>JAEUVL010000765.1 GCA_016786965.1 Chitinophagaceae bacterium | reverse complement strand
ACATATGCAGTATCGTTGGGCAACAGCAATAATGCCACTGGTGTAAGTGCCACCGCCCTCGGCGAATACACCACGGCATCGGGCGACAATTCATTATCCGGAGGCAGCGGTACTACGGCCAGCGGCACCTATGCAGTGGCTCTTGGACAGGAAACAACAGCGGGTGGCAATGCGGCCTTTGCTGCAGGCAGTAATGTATCTGCCCCTGGCGATGCATCTGTTGCAGCAGGATTGAATGCAGTTGCATCCGGCAATTTCTCCGTTGCGTTGGGTGCGGGAGCGCAGGCTACGGGGCTTTCATCGGTGGCAGCAGGTTTCGAAACCAAAGCCTCCGGTATTATTACCACCGCACTGGGATATAAAACAGAAGCTACCGGTCAAAATGCAATTGCCATGGGCGAGTTTTCCATTGCCTCCGGTATGGGGGCTACCGCAATGGGTGGTTATACCACCGCTTCCGGTGGTTATGCCACGGCCACAGGCTATCAAACACTGGCCTCCGGATCTTACTCCACCGCCCTTGGTGCCGGCACGATGTCTACCGGCAACTTTACTGTTACCATGGGCAATCAGACAAAGGCATCCGGCTTTGCTGCTACCGCTATGGGTTCAATCTCCAATGCCACCGGGTATTATGCACTGGCAGCAGGCATAGCCACCTTAGCACAGGGAGATGCGGCCACATCAACGGGTGGTTCCACTTTTGCCACAGGCAATAATTCCTTTACATCGGGTGAGTTTACCAGGGCCAAAAGCTTTGCCGAAATGGCCATTGGCCGTTACAACGATACGCTGCTTGCGGCAGATGGTGCATTGTTTAAGTCGGACAGTAACCGGGTGTTTACCATTGGTATTGGCACATCGGCCGCAGCAAGAAAAACAGCGCTGGTGGTGCAGCAGGATGGCATGGTGGGCATTGGGGTACGCAGGCCCACGGCAATGCTGCATGTAAATGGCGATGTAAAAGTGAACGACAATAATTTTATTGAAATGGGCGCCAATATAGCGGGCAAGCAGTTGGACGCCGGTAAAATTGGTTATGCCATTTTTACACCCCTTACACTGGATATTGTGGGCGGCGGCAATATACAGGCCCTGCGAAAAATAAAATTCTGGGCCGAAGGCGGGGCCACCTTTACGGGTATTGTAAATGCCCTGGCGTTTAATATAAGCAGTGATGGCCGTTTTAAAACAAATATTCAGCCCCTGCAGCGCCCGCTTGAATTAGTGCAGCAACTGCGGGGTGTATCTTATTTTTTCAACCGGCAGCAATTTGCCGAAAGGGCTTTCCCGGAGCAATTGCAGTTTGGTTTTATAGCACAGGAAGTGGAAAAGGTATTTCCACATGCCGTGCAAACCGGCAGCGACGGGTATAAATCCGTTAACTATGCGGCGGTGATTCCCTTACTGACCGAATGCATAAAGGAGCAGCAACGGCAAATCAGTCAGCTGCTGGTGCAAACAGAAACTCTGCAAAAACAGGTGATGCGGTTAACCGCTGCCCACTGACCAGTCAACACTTAAAAAGACCGCTTATTTTAAAACGTAATATATGCTTACCATCATCACATGCGGCGGCAGCAGCTATTTACTCCTGCCAAGTTGCAAGGGACTTGAAACGATTGACATTAACACCATCGTCCGCATTAAAGCCATCAGCAATTACAGTAAACTGTATTTTGAAAATGGCAAAACCCTGGTGCTGGCCAAAGT
>JAEUVL010000514.1 GCA_016786965.1 Chitinophagaceae bacterium | reverse complement strand
AAACCCTGGACCATCATCACTCACATGTTTGTGCATGATAATATCTGGAAGGTATTTGCAAACATGCTATGGTTATGGACCTTCGGCTATATTCTGCAAGACCTGACCGGTAACCGCAAGATCATCCCCCTTTTTATTTACGGCGCTGTGGGCGGGGCTATCGCTTTTATTTTAGCGTATAACTTTTTACCATCGTTACAAGTATATGAACCGGTGGCAGTGTCTTCCGGTGCTGCGGCTGGTGTAATGGCTATTGCTGTGGCCACTACATTATTATCACCAGGGTATCGCATCTTTCCGCTGATATCCGGTGGGATACCTCTGTGGGTGTTGACAGCCGTCTACGTTTTATCCGACCTTGCTACTGTATCAATCAGTGATACGGGAACGCTTATCACCCATCTCGCAGGGGCTGTGACCGGGTTCCTGTTTATTTACTTTATGAAAATGGGATATGACTGGAGCGAATGGATGAGTAATTTCTTTGATTGGATCACCAACCTGTTTAATCCTGATAAACCAAAGAAGGGAAAAAGCATTAAAGAGGAATTATTTTATAAATCTGCCGCCGCTCCGTATAAAAAAACAATGAATGTGACCCAGCAACGGGTGGATGAGATACTGGACAAAATAAACCAGCATGGCTATAATTACCTGACTGAAGATGAGAAGGAATTGCTGGAGCGGGCCAGCAAGGAAGAGTTGTGAGAGAATCTGCGAGTTATGAGTTGCGAGACTGAAACTTATAACCTCTTTACAGCAATTGAACATCCCGATTATTTTCAGAAATAGTCAGCATAAAGTTTTGTAACTCGAAACTCATAACTCGAAACTGTTCTCGCCGCTTTTTCCTAATTTGCATCAATGGCCATCAGTTTTCGTGTATTCACCAGGCGTTTTTTTTTCTTCGCTAATATTGCGGTGGTATTTTTTTTCCTGCTTGCCTGCCTGGTCCCTTATCTTGATCCGCAACGATGGTGGTTTATTTCTTTCCTGGGGCTTGCTTTTCCTTTTTTATTATTTTTTGTGATCCTGTTCCTGGCAGCCTGGCTTATCGTACTGAAACCCCGCTTTGCCCTGCTTTCAGGCATTGCCCTGTTGCTGGGTATAAAAAGCATAACAGTATTCCTGTCCTTTCATACGCCGAAGGCATTTAACTATAAAAAAGAGCCGGGGTCGATCAGGGTGGTTAGCTGGAATGTGGCCCGCTTCATCGAACTGAAAAGAAATACTAATGCCGGCAGTGAAAAAAGGCTGAAGATGTTTGAGCTGATCAAAAAACAGGATGCTGATGTATTGTGCCTGCAGGAGTTTCATACCTCTACAAACCCGGTTTTTTATGATAATATAGAGCCGATACAGAAAGAGCTGGGCTATCCATACTATTATTTTTCCTTTGATGAAGATGGAGACCAGCATTATTATAGTTCTATCATTTTTTCCCGCTATCCGATCATTGATAGTGGTAAGATCAGATACCCGCGGCCAACACTGCCGGATGTACTGCTCCAGGTGGACCTGAAAGTGAATAATGACACCATTAGGGTGTACACTACGCATTTGCAATCCAATCAATTTGGCAAAAAAGATTATGAAAGACTGGGAAAGATCAAGAGCGGCGATGACAGCCTTGTGTCTAATTCAAAGAACATTTTATCAAAGATCAGGAAGGGTATTTCTTACCGGGGTATCCAGGCTGATATTGTAGATGAGGTGCTGGACAATTCTCCTTACCCGATAGTATTTTGCGCCGATCTGAACGATGTGCCCAATTCGTATACTTATTTTTCTGTGCGGGGTAATTTACAGGATGCTTTTTTGAAAAAAGGATTTGGTATCGGCAGAACCTTTTCTGCCATTTCACCCACCCTGCGTATTGATTATATTTTTGCCGATAAGCAATTCAGGATACGACAGTTCAATCGTATTGTAAAGAACCTCTCAGACCACTATATGCTGGTGGCCGACCTGGAGTTGAAAAAATAAACGGAAAAGAGTATCTTCGATGAAATGTTAAGTATCACTCTTCATAGTTGTTGTTGCTCCTGTTGCTGAGCAATCCCGGCTGCGCCCCTATGCAGCCCTTTATTTCCTAAACTATTTTTCTTCATCTTTGCCAAACCGGAGTTACTGCAGTTGAATGGAGCGTCGCAACAAATGTTCAACCAGGGAACTGAAGCTGATAAAATACTATCATGAGCCAATTGAAAATTTATAATACCCTATCGAGACAGAAAGAAGTCTTTGAGCCGATCTTACCCAACCATGTGGGCCTTTATGTGTGCGGCCCTACAGTGTACAGTGATGTGCACCTGGGCAACTGCCGCACTTTTATCTCCTTCGATATCATCTACCGTTACCTGAAGTATCTTGGGTATAAGGTTCGCTATGTAAGGAACATTACGGATGCGGGCCACCTGGAAGGTGACCGTGATGAAGGGGATGATAAGTTTTCTAAAAAGGCAAGGCTGGAACAGCTGGAACCCATGGAAATAGTGCAGAGGTATACTGTGGGTTTTCACAAAGTGATGGAACTTTTCAATACGCTACCACCTACCATTGAGCCTACTGCTACGGGACACATCACCGAACAAATACGGATGGCCCAGCAAATAATCGACAATGGCTATGCCTACGTGGTGGATGGAACGGTGTACTTTGATGTAGAAAAGTACAACAAAGAGAAACCTTACGGTATACTGACCAACCGAAAACTGGAAGACCTGCTGGAAGGCACCCGGGAACTGGGCGGACAGGATGAAAAAAGAGGACGGCTTGATTTTGCCCTTTGGATAAAAGCGGGACCTGAACACCTGATGCAATGGCCATCGCCATGGGGCATGGGATTTCCGGGCTGGCACATTGAGTGCTCAGCCATGAGTGAAAAGTACCTGGGTAAGCAGTTTGATATTCATGGCGGTGGGATGGACCTGGCAGCTACGCACCATACCAACGAGATAGCCCAATCGCAGGCCTGCTACAAAACTTCTCCGGTGAGATACTGGATGCATACCAATATGCTGACGGTGAATGGTGTGAGGATGAGTAAGAGTGCAGGGAATGGTTTTTTACCAGAGGAGTTGTTCAGCGGCTCACACCCACTGCTGGAGAAGGCCTATGCCCCGATGAATGTGCGCTTCTTTATGCTGCAAACCCACTACCGCAGCACTTTAGACTTTAGCAACGAGGCATTACAGGCCGCGGAGAAAGGGATGAAAAGATTGTGGGATGCTTATGAAGCATTGAAAGATTTTGAATGGGAGGCTGGTGAAAATAGTATTGATGCTGAACTGAATGATAAAGTGAACAAACTGGTGGCTGAATTTGATGAACACATGAGTGATGACTTCAACACGGCAAGAGTGCTGGCAAGTATGTTTGAACTGGTGCCGGTGATCAATTCTATGAAGGATAAAACAATAGCAATTAGCGCTATTGCTAAGGAAACACTGGAACTGCTGCAAGCAAAGTTCAAAGACTACCTGGAAGATGTGTTCGGACTGCAGGCGGTGAATGAGGCTGATAATACGAAACTGCAGGGCGTAATGCAATTGCTGATCGATATCCGTAAGGAAGCAAAAAGTAAGAAAGATTTTGCCACTTCTGACAAAATAAGAAACCAACTGGCGGCCCTCGGCATTAACCTGAAAGATGAGAAGGGTGGTGAGATGAGCTGGAGTGTGGAATAAATGAAATTGATCTGATACATTACCCGTTTTGCTTTGGCAGAACGGGTTTTTTATTGCCTGTGCCGGGGATTATTAAACAGCTTTACTCTTCCTGGCCGTCAGTTCACACTGCTATACTGACAATTGACTCCCGCTGCTGTTCGATTTTCATTTTGCTGATGTTATTCTATTAAACAAAACACAATCAATTATGGAAATCAAACATTTTTTCAGCAAGGCCTCTTTACTGGCCGTATTAAGTTTACCAATTTTTGCCACGAGTTGCGATAAGGATGATGATGACGATGTGGT
>JAEUVL010000499.1 GCA_016786965.1 Chitinophagaceae bacterium | reverse complement strand
GAATAAGGGATACATCTGAACCATCTACCGGTGAAAAAGATCAGTGCATCATTTTCGTTTTTGGTCATCACCCTGTGAGTGACCGAGAAATAACGCTATGCCCGCCCGCAGGTATTGTAGTAGCCTGACAGGGTATTGTGTTGTCAGTATGTCTTTTAAACCCGAAATATTAACCAACAAAACCTCTTCCATCATGCACAAAAAAGCCATCTTAACGGCAGGCTTGCTGTTTACCGCCATCCTGGTAATAGTGATCGCCTGTACCGACTCTAACAAAAAAGACAGTGACAACAAAATGGGCGGCACCGGCACCACCACCACCACTAATGGGGAACATCCTTTTCCCGATTTTGGATTCATGGTATCGCCACAGGTAGCTGCCGACAGCGGCTTCCAGGTATTCAAACTCAGCCAGGACTACCCCGCCACAGTACCTACCACCCCTTTACCAGATTTCTTTACTATCGACTTTAAAAAAGACTGGAGAAAATACCTGCTGGCCGTACAGCAGTATTGCTTTGAAGGAAATACAGATATTGACTTCCGGGTCGAGAATAACAAGACCCGCAACTGGTACCACATGCCCTGGCAGCACTATGGCCCCAATGGCCGCGAAGGTTTTCATGGCCTGACCAAAGAAGCACCGGTACAACCCAAACAGTTGGCTTCCGGGCAAACCTATCCAACCAGTGGTGCCTGGGCAGTTGGGTTCTTCAATGATATGGCTGGTTATACTATCGGCCAGGTATGGCAAGATCATGACAACCCGAATGTAAAAGCAATGGGTACCGGTTTTAAGAACGGTACTGTATTGTTCAAACTCTTGTTTCTTTCTATGCCGCAGCCAATCGCTGAGCAACAAGTGCCCTTCCTTCAAAACGGTATTTGGTGGGATGCGTATGCCACTTACAACTTCGGCTCCAGCGAACGTACCCATATCAAAGCTGCATTGATACAAATGGATGTGATGATTCGGGATGAAAGGGCGCCGAACGGATGGGTATTTGGCAACTTCCAGTACAATGGAAAAATGAACAAAGCCAATAAATGGGAGAACCTGGTTCCCGTTGGCCTGATGTGGGGACAAGACCCTGAAAACAACACTGACTTTTCTAACAAGCAGCCCACTAAGACGATTATCAATACCAAGTTGTTGGAAACTATCATTAATCCCGATACAACCGAATTGCCACCCACCCACCTGGGATGGAATGGCCGCCTGAATGGACCGGTAGATAACCCGATGAGTTCCTGCTATAGCTGTCATGCCACAGCAGAGTACCCGCAAGGATCACCTATCAGCCCTCTCTTTGATGCTGATACATTGAAAGTAGATCCTCCCGGCAGTGCCGGCTGGATGCGCTGGTTCAGCAACCTGAAATGCGGAACACCTTTCGATGGGCCAGATTACCAGTCCACCGACTTTTGTTTGCAGATGGCAGAGGCCGTACAGAACTTCACTACCTGGAAAAACACAGAGGGTGGATTATTCTATACAGATTATAATAAGAAACCGGCTCCTAAGGCTATGAAAGCGGAAGATAATGTGCCACCACCAGCACCGAAGAAAGTATTCCCGCTTGACAGACGCAATATATAACAGGAGATAAATCTTTTATTGCCACTAAGGCACAAAGAAACGAAGCTCGGTTAATCATTTTTTCTTTGTGCCTCTGTGCCTTAGTGGCAAAATAATATTCTATAACTATAATCACCTTATAATTATGAGTGCAGAAAAAAAATTACCGGCGCCTACACCTATGGCAGGAAAAGACGAACCGGTGGATTGGTTATTCGCTTTTAAATTCAATGCAGCCAGTTATCCCGGCTGTACCGATGATGGAGTGACACCCAAAGTGGGTAGCAAAGCCATTTTTGGCGGCACGGTAGAAGAATACAAGAGCGGCCATAGCCAGCAATATGTTTTTGCCACCAGCAAGCACCCCACGCTGGTAAAAGGAAAAGAATGTTTAGGCGCTACCTTAACAGATCCGCTGGGTGCCACCTTTGCACAAGTGTATGAGCATCCCGGTTATTATTATGTGTTATGGAACGACCAGTTTTACGGCAATCCAATAAAGACCGAACCGTCGCCAATGGGCCATTCCAAAGGCATGGTGGCCTGGAATGAAGAAGGGGAAGGATTTGTGATGCAGGTGTCCACTCCATCCTGGCCAGCATCGGGCAGTAAATCCCATCCCAGGAAAAATGATGGCAATACACTCGGCGCCATCAAGGATGATGATGTGGAAGTAAGCCAGCATTTCTTTGCAGTAAAGATCAATAAGGATGATCTCCTTACTATTTTGAAAGCAATGGATAATGCCAGTGTGGTAACCAATACAGCACACCCCGAGATCGTTCAGAATGGTGGTCCGGCTGATGTGCAGGAACTGGTAAAAGAACTGGGAAAAAAATCAAAAAGCACTACGATGATTGAAGCCACTCTTTCCAGCGGGGTAAAAATCATTTCAAAACCATCGGGAATGGCGGCACCACCCTGGCAGATAGTTTCTGCATTGCTGGGTTCTTTGCCCTTGCGGGTAGCGAGCTGGTGGGCAGAGCCATTCATTTATTCTACCAGCGCCACCACTCCCATCGCCTGCTGGCCCTCCAGTTTGCCTAAGCCCGGCGCAGTTGCTATTGCCACCAGTGGCACCTGGGATGGAAAATCAATCGGCCTCACCGGCGGCGAAGGCACTAATCATAATCACGCCAAGCTGGGTGTGACAGATAATGGCAAACACACTCTTTGCATCTTTGGTGATATGAACCAGCAGGGAGCTTTGGGTCCCGATTATGCATATAAAGGACAAACCTGTTCCAGCAGCCAGAACGGCCGTGGCGGTTTATTCTATGTGCTGGATAACAAAGCGATGTTTGAAAGCCTTACCGCTTTACTGAAAGGTGATACCGCACCGGAAACAGGACCTAACGGCGAATAATTTTTTGTACCAGCATTTTTTGTTTCAGTGGCAGATTTTTCTGCCACTGAAACATTATTGCATTGAAAAGACAGAGCCCTGACAAAGCCTCTCTGCCCCTCCGGCCTTCAATCCGTATCTTTACCGGAATGATTGGTAAGAGACAAATAAGAATTACCCTGCTGGTTTTTATACTGGCATTTATCTGTCAGTGTGTGCAGCCACTGCTGGCCGCTCCTTCGGCGGCAGCGACAACATTTGCTGAAAGAACCATTGTTTCTTACCAGGACAAACTTCCAAACGCAGAACTGGAAAGAGTGCAGGTGCCGGTAGTGTCGGGTGCCCATATCCTGGTACAAAAATCATTTTCACCTGTAATATTACAAGCAGCCGCTTCTTTCGTATACGGCGCTGACCTCCTCAATAATGCACAGCTCAGGGAATCTGCCAGGCTGCGCAAGGATTACCTCTTTTATATTTATCCTTCCCACCATTTCTGGTAATAGTATTCTGCTTTTGTATATCACTCATTGTATTTGTATGCCCCGGCATATAAGTACTTATTCATTTACTAAAAGAAAATTGTATGAATGCTACTTTAATAACGGCATTGGTCGTCGTGGGATCTATCTTCCTTGTTATTTCCCTGCTCGTATTTATTAATAACCGTGACAGAAAGAAAGACTCTGCCGACTAAAGCAGAACTTTGGTAAGGGTGGGAGATTGATCGTTAACCCAAATGAATGTGTATGATGGTATCGCCTGAAAATAT
The DNA here is from genome assembly GCA_016786965.1 of Chitinophagaceae bacterium. Lineage (GTDB taxonomy): Bacteria > Bacteroidota > Bacteroidia > Chitinophagales > Chitinophagaceae > JJ008. The sequence continues at coordinate 1,640 of JAEUVL010000499.1, read as the reverse complement.
ACTGCTGGCAGGCTCTTTACTGTTACTCACCAGTATCCTGGCGGGTAAAACATCGAGCAGGTTTGGTGTACCCACCCTTATTTTATTTTTAATAGTTGGCATACTGGCTGGTTCCGAAGGTATCGGCAATATCTATTTTGATGATCCGAATATTGCACAGTTCGTTGGTATCACCGCACTGAACTTTATTTTATTCTCCGGAGGTCTTGATACTAACTGGGAAACCATCCGGCCCGTCGTATGGCGGGGTATTTCTCTTTCTACCATTGGCGTATTTATCACAGCATTGGCTGTGGGGCTCTTTGTACACTTCTTTTTCAATTTCACTTTACTGGAAGGATTATTGTTAGGCGCAATAGTTTCTGCTACAGATGCGGCAGCAGTATTTTCTATTTTGCGGAGCCGGGGTGTTAAACTAAAAGGAAAAGTAGGATCAGTATTGGAATTTGAAAGCGGCAGTAATGATCCAATGGCTTATTTCCTTACGGTGTCTCTTACAGGTATTATCGCTACTGGTCATTTTGACGGGTTAAATTTTATATTTCATTTTTTTAAAGAGTTCATGATCGGCGCGGCAATGGGCTATGCAATGGGCCGGCTGAGCCATTGGCTGATAAATAATATTAAGCTGGACAGTGATGGCTTGTACCCCGTACTTGTATTGGGCCTTGCCATGTTTACTTATTCGGCCACCCATGTTATTGGCGGCAATGGTTTTCTTGCCATTTATCTTTCTGCATTGATCTTGGGCAACCGTGATTTTATTCATAAACGAAGCCTGGTCAAATTCTATGACGGACAGGCCTGGCTCATGCAGATCGTTTTATTTCTTACGCTGGGATTATTTGTATACCCGTCAGAAATAGTGCCGGTAATGGGCGCCGGACTGCTGATCTCTGCCTTCTTAATATTCGTTGCCCGTCCCGCTGGTGTATTCACTGCCCTTGCTTTTTCTAGTGCCAGCATCAGAAGTAAACTATTCATCTCTTGGGTGGGTTTGCGGGGTGGCGTACCGATTGTGTTTGCCACCTATCCGCTCATAGCAGGACTCGGGGAAGGTCGGCTGATCTTCAACCTGGTATTTTTTATTGCGATCTCTTCCGTGATATTACAGGGTACCACGCTGCCGCTTATGGCTAAATGGCTGCGGGTAACAGAACCACCTGCAGAAGTAAGCGACGATGCGGCACCGGGTACCGCCTATGTGGCTGATGAAATGAAAGAAATGCTGATCGCAGCCGGATCAAAAGCGATCGGGAAAAGAATTGTAGACCTGCATTTCCCCCCTTCAGTACACATCTTATCTATCAAGCGAAACGGGCAATACATTCAGCCAACCGGATCGGATAAACTACTCGAAGGAGATCACCTGATGGTATTATCGGGCAGTGATGAAGACATGGAAGAGTTTGCAGATATACTGGATATAAAATGACCGGCTAGCTCAATCCTGTAATGACGCCCTTCGCATCAATATCAATTCCTTCTGCCGCCGGTATGGCAGGAAGGCCGGGCATTCGCATCATTTCGCCAAGAATAGGAATGACAAAACCAGCACCAGCAGCAAATTCAAACTCCCGCACCGTAACAATAAAGTCTTTGGGACAACCGAACTTTCTTTCATCATCAGACAAGCTCTT
>JAEUVL010000490.1 GCA_016786965.1 Chitinophagaceae bacterium | reverse complement strand
GTGGACCTCTACCGCATGGACAGTATCAATTATTACGACAGTAATGTCATTAGTGAAGAATACAAACACCTTAACCTTGTTAATTGTGAAGCGGGTATCCGCCTCCGCGACCTGAACCGCCTCCTTACTAAAATGGGGCTGGCATTGAAGAATATGGGCGGCATCGACAAACAGAAACTTGCCGGCGTGGTTTCCACCGGTACCCACGGCACTGGTAAAGACATTGAAGCCATACAGGGATTTGTTCATTCAATGTTGTTGGTGGCAGGAGGCGGTAAAGTATACCGCATAGAAAAGAAGAATGGTATTACCAACCCCTTGTTCTTTAACGAAACAAATGTGGAACTGATACAGGATGATGATATCTTCTATAGTGTACTGCTGAGTTTTGGCAGCATGGGTATTATACATTCACTGGTGATAGAAGCGGAGAAATTATATTATCTGCGGGAAACAAAGATTCCCACGAACTGGACGGAACTGAAAAGGAAATGGGCAGACGGTTCCATATTTACTGAAGGGGATGAAGAATCGAAAGGGGTACCGCCCCGCAGTGTCAGCTTCCTGATAAATCCCTATGCCTTAAAAAATAAAAAGACTGGTGAAGAAGAACATTACTGCATTGTAATGCGGCATTATGATGCTGAAAAACCAAGGAAATGGATATTGATAGAAGCCTCCCGTAACCTGATCAGTTATGTGTTTGGGAATTTTCCTGTCACTTATTTATACACCATTTTTATTTTCAATATACTTCCTTTCCGGGCGCCTTTCCTCATACGCAGTTCGTTAAAAAGTATGCGGGACAAGAAATTCGTTCACCGTTCCCATAAGGTTCTGTACCAGGGTTTCCAGTTCATCAAGCAAAGAGCTTATGACGCAGAGTTTGGATTTACGCTGAGTAACACACAAGCAGCCATTGATACTATTGATAAGATAATGGCAAGAGCAAAAGAAATGAAAGCCAACGCCAGCCTGTATCATTCCTCACCATTGGGTGTTCGTTTTGTAAAAAGATCGAAAGCATACCTGGCGGTGGAATATGAACGGGACGTAGCCTACATTGATACACCTTTCCTGCTCCGTACCAAAGGGACTGAGACCATGCTGGAAAAATGCCAGCAGATCATGTTTGAATATGGCGGTATTCCACATTGGGGCAAATCGAATATGATACTGGATGGCAAGCCGGAATTCCTGGAAGCCACCTATCCCCGGTTGAATACCTGGCGCAGAGTACTGAAGCAGTTCAACCCAATTGGCACTTTCAATAACAATTTTATG
>JAEUVL010000481.1 GCA_016786965.1 Chitinophagaceae bacterium | reverse complement strand
CTTCCAGCAAAAAATAGACAACGAAGTAAAGATCGAGCCGAAAGACTGGATGCCGGATGCTTACCGCAAAACTAACATTCGCCAGGTAAGCCAGCATGCGCACAGCGAGATAGTAGGTATGCTCCCCGAAGGCAACTGGATATCCCGTGCTCCTTCCCTGAAACGCAAAGCCATTCTGCTGGCCAAAGTGCAGGATGAAGGCGGCCATGGCCTGTATCTTTACTCCGCTGCAGAAACGCTGGGCATGAGCCGTGAAGAAATGATCAACGACCTGCACAGCGGCAAAGCCAAATACTCTTCCATTTTTAATTATCCCACACTTACCTGGGCCGATATCGGTGCTGTTGGCTGGCTGGTGGATGGTGCGGCCATTATGAACCAGGTAATGCTTACCCGCACGTCATATGGTCCGTATGCCCGTGCCATGGTGCGCATTTGCAAAGAAGAAAGTTTCCATCAACGGCAAGGTTTTGAAGCATTGCTTGTTTTATCAAGAGGCACTGATGAACAAAAAGCTATGTGCCAGGATGCCATCAACCGCTGGTGGTGGCCAGCATTGATGATGTTTGGGCCCAAAGACAGTGAAAGTACCAACAGCGACCAGAGCATGAAGTGGAAGATAAAGCGCAAAAGCAATGATGAGCTGCGCCAGAATTTTGTGGATATGATCGCTGAGCAGATCAAAACACTTGGCATGAAGCTGCCGGATGAAAAACTGAAATGGAATGAAGACAAAAAGCATTATGATTTTGGTGAAATAAACTGGGATGAGTTCTGGAATGTGGTAAAAGGAAACGGCCCCTGCAATAAACAACGCCTGGATGCCCGCCGTAAGGCTTGGGAAGAAGGCGAATGGGTGCGGGAAGCAGCTGCGGTCTATGCGGAGAAGAGGATGGCAAAACAAAAAGTGGCCTGACGAGAACCAATTGAGAATTAATGATTAACAATTAATAATCCTACAACAATGAACATCGCAATAAGAAAATTCTATTACGGCGACATCCCGGAAGAAAAAGGCGGCGGCAGCAGCGAAGCCAAAAAATCAGGGCATGACTGGCCGCTTTGGGAAGTATTTATCCGCAGCAAGCAAGGGCTTGATCATAAACATGCAGGCAGCCTGCATGCAGCCGATGCACAAATGGCCATTGAAAATGCAAGGGATGTTTATACAAGAAGAATGGAAGGCGTAAGCATCTGGGTGGTGGAAAGTAAATACATCACCGCTTCCAATCCTGAAGAAGCAGGTGAATTGTATGAACCGGCGATAGATAAAATATACCGGCATCCCACTTTTTATCAATTACCTGATGAAGTAAACCACATGTAATGCCCTCAACAATCGACTACACACTCCACCTGGCCGATACAGCGCTCATCCTTTCGCAGCGAAATGCAGAATGGTGCGGGCACGGCCCGGTACTGGAGCAGGATATTGCTATCACCAATATTTCATTAGACTTGCTCGGCCAGGCAAGAAATTATTACCAGTATGCAGCAACACTCATCAACCAGTCAACCAATGACCCGGTTAAGACTGTTACAGAAGACAGTCTTGCCTACCTGCGTACCGAAAGAGAATTCAAGAACCTGCTGCTGACCGAACTGCCCCGCGGCGACTGGGCGCAAACCATCCTTCGCCAGTTCCTGTTCAGCCAGTTTCAGTATTTGTTGCTTGAACAGCACCAGCGCAGTACAGATGAACAACTGGCCGCTATAGCTGCCAAGTCCATTAAAGAAACAGCCTATCATCTTCGCTGGAGCAGTGAATGGGTGATACGCCTGGGTGATGGTACGGAAGAAAGTCACCAGCGAATCAGCCAAGCACTTGGTGAACTTTGGCAATACACAGGCGAAATGTTTGCACCTGTAGCATATGAACAACAGGATGGTGTTGATGTTCCCTCATTGCAGGAAGCCTGGCAGCAAAAAGTAAGTGCTGTACTGAATGAAGCAGGATTACAAATACCATCCGGCATCTTTATGCAAAGCGGTGGGAAAGAAGGGAAGCATACCGAGTACCTTGGCTTTATGCTTGCCGAACTGCAGTATCTGCAAAGAGCTTATCCCGGTGCAGAATGGTAACCCGGTAATTTAAGTAATGGAAGAAAGAGCCACTTTTGAAGCGCAATTGCAGCACACCATCCATGCTATACTGGAAACGGTGACTGACCCGGAAATTCCGGTGCTTACCATAGCCGATATGGGCATTGTGAGAGAAGTGCGTTTTTCCGAAGCGGATGGCAACTGGGAGGTCATCATCACACCCACCTATACCGGCTGTCCGGCCATGGATATGATCGCCATGAATATCAAACTGGCCCTTGCTGAAAAGGGATTTCCCAATGTAAAAGTCACCTCTGTGCTTTCTCCCGCCTGGACCACCGACTGGATGACGGAAGAGGGCAAAAGAAAACTGAAAGCA
>JAEUVL010000480.1 GCA_016786965.1 Chitinophagaceae bacterium | reverse complement strand
GTGATTGCCTATGTCCCTATCTGCCTATGTGGTTCAATCGCTGAACAGAATCATTCCTTTTATCCTGGCAGTCGTAGCTGGCTCCTGTGGTAATAGCCACCTGCTCAAAGAAGTAAAAAAGCTGGAGCAATATCCATCAGCGTCAGGCATTGAATACCTGGACAAACAAACATATATCATCGGCGACGATGCTTCCAGTATCCTGGTCCTCGATACAAACCTCGCCATCATTGACTCTATTCAGCTTTATTCCTTTACCGAAAAAAGAATTCCCAAAGCCATCAAACCCGACCTGGAATCAATCACCCTTACCGGCGATAACAAATTATTACTGCTTGGCTCTGGCTCCTTAGCACCCACCCGCAATATTGCCTGGCTCATTGATCCGAAAACAAAACAAAAAGACAGCATCCGGTTAGATACATTCTATCAGCGGCTGAAACTGAATGGTATCAGTGAAATAAATATTGAAGGGTCCTGTGCTATTCCCGGTTATATATTGATGGCCAACAGGGGCAGCAAAGGATATCCCAAAAATCATGTACTGTTTACAAGGACTGGCTTTCTCAATTTGCAGGCACAGTCGCCCATTACCACCATTTTAATAGGTACCAATACAGACAGCAGCCAGTTCAGCGGCGTGTCAGGTATGGTCTATGCCAAAAGAAGTGATCAGTTGATACTGACCATTTCCACCGAAGACACCCGCAACACCCTAGATGATGGCGCCATTGGCAAAAGCTACCTGTGGATCGTAAAAAATATCTCCGGCAAAAGAAACTGGAAAGCCATCAATCCAGACCAGGTGATAGACCTTGATGAACTTGACCAACGCTTCAAAGGACAAAAGATAGAATCTGTTTGCATTACCAAAGAAACGGATGATTTCTTCCACCTGTTACTGGCAGCTGATAACGACAACGGGAGCAGCACCCTTTTCAAGCTCGTTGTCCATAAAAAATAAGAGTCCTGAAAAAGTAGTACTTTACAATACCTGTTCCTGTCTTATTAACCAAAGCCAGACCTCATGAGAAAATTCGTGCTGCTCATATGCCTCCTGCCTTCCCTCTTTCCATTAAATGAGTTATTGGCACAAAGCCCCTTGAAGCCAAGAGACGCATCCATCACCGGTCCCCAAACATTTGCCATTATCATGGGTGTTTCTAAATACAAATATGTAAGGCCCCTGGCCTATGCAGATAAGGATGCAGAGCTTTTCCGGGATTACTTAAGATCACCAGGTGGCGGCAGCGTAAAAGAAGAGAATATTTTCTTACTGCTCAATGAAAATGCATCCAATGCCAATTTCTGGGGCAAAGGATTTCAATGGCTGCGGGCCAAGAACCTGCAAAGAGGCGATAAACTTTTTATCTACCTCGCCGGGCATGGAGATGCCATCGATGAAGACCAGTTCTTTTTCCTAGGGTATGATTGCAATCCCGAAGGAGATAAGAACAACTACCTTGTATCCGGAACGATCCAGTTGTTTAACCTGAAGAAAAAAATAGCCAACGAAACCACCAAAGGGGTCGAAGTATTTTTCATCATGGATGCCTGCCGGTCTAACGAATTACCCGGCGGCTCTGCAGGACAAAATTTTTTAAACTCGGCCATCTCCGAAAAAAGGGTCGGCGAGATCATCATGCTCGCTACTGGTGCAGGGCAGGAATCACTGGAAGATGCCTCCATCGGCAACGGACATGGTTTGTTCACCTATTACCTCGTAGATGGCCTCAGTGGTGTGGCAGATAATGCCACAAACCCTGATAATAAGATAAGCTTTGAAGAAATAAAGAGCTATGTCGATAAAAATGTGCCCTCAGTAGCACAACAACGCTTTCGCAGAAAACAGGAACCCTATTTCTGTTGTAATGAGAATAGTGAAAAAGTCATCAGTATTGTTGACACCGCCTATTTAACCAAATGGCTGAAAGCAAAGCAACAACAGAACCGCGGCGGCAGAAATTCTTTCAACGGCCTCATGGTACCAACCGGTAAAAAAGGGGTGGCAGATACAGCACTTGTAGAAACTTATAATCGCTTTTACCAGGCTATCAAAAACAAAAAAATTACCGGCAATGCATCTGCAGAAGATTATTTTCAGCAGCTCGCAAAAAAATTCCCGGGCAATCCTTACACCCTCGATGCCAAATCAACCCTCGCCGTAGAATATATCAATGAAGCACAGGCAAGGGTGGATGAATACCTCTCCTGTACCGAACTCTCTGCCAAACAAAAAGCCGCTAATTATGAGGCTGGACTTCGCCTGGAAAAAGCCATCGCCATTCTCCGAGAAGATGATCCTGATTTTGCCAACTCGCTCCGCGGACGCATGTACCTCCTCAAAGCAAGCGGAGATATGACAGCCGCGTTTGCCAATGCATATGCCGCAATGTCCATCGACCGCAACGGGGCCTATATTCAAAACAAACTGGCATTATTGCATTTGGAAAATAACCGGCTCGACAGCGCTAAGTACTACGCCGAAAAAGCAGTGAGAACAGCACCGAAATGGAATTGCGCCTTTACCACATTAGCATTGGTACAGAATAAAGCAAACAACACCAACAATCCCGCTGATTCAGTGAAGAAAAGAAAACCTAACACCGGTAACAAAAAAATACAGTTTGGCGGAGTGGTTGGCGGCGGTCTTAGCCAGATAGATGCCACCTCCCGCACTCCCACTGCCAATGACCGTACACTATTGATAGATGTAAAAGGCAAAGCAAAGTTCGATCTCGGTATTATTGCACAGATAGGCCTTGGCAACTTGGTATCCATTCGTCCTTCTGTACTCGCCTCCATAGAAAGCAGCGATTTTACTTATGAAACAAGAGGGCTTACCGGCGGCAGCGTTACCGAAGTCATCCCCGTTAAAACAACTTCAATAGCAGTACCCATTCCTGTTATCATCCGGTTTTCTAATAAAAATATCACCCCATTCATCTCCGCGGGGCCTACGTTCAGTTTGTTAATGCAAAAAACAGATGAGAACTCGTCAAGGGTTGCGGTAAAGCCAATAGA
>JAEUVL010000479.1 GCA_016786965.1 Chitinophagaceae bacterium | reverse complement strand
GGAGGAAAGTTTGAAAAATCATCAGCAAATTCTTTAAGCTCACTTGCCTCAATTATTATTTCCCTTTCACCTGGGTTCCTTATTAGCTTATCAAAAAGCCATTGCTCTGTTTTATTCCATTTGATGTCAAAACTATCGCCGCCATTTCTTCCGGGTAGTACCAGGTTTTCCACCAGTGGCGACAAATTACTACTTGCCCTCTCAGTATACCCAATACCTGTTTCTGCATCCAATACCTGCAACAATGGGACCTGCTGATCTTCGTACCGCTTCCTGAAGCGTTCAGCAAAAGAGCTAAGGTTCTCATTCACAGTGGATGAAAATAATTTGGCCAATAGCCCGAAAGTGGAAAGCAGATCATTCTGCCATTCGCTTTTAATAGTATTTGGCAGTGGCTTACTAAATGCATCTACCTGCAAAAGCTTGCCATCTTCGAAAGGCACAGTCAATTCATTTATCTTCTCAATAAGAGAAACATAAATTTCAGTAGAATTATGTGCCTTGTTATCAATCTCTTTCAGCGAAGCCAGGATATATTCAAGCTTGTCGTGTATGGCAGTAATTGCAGCGTTCTTATCAAAGTTGATCTTATCTAAGACAGCAAGCAGTTGGTGAATAAATTCCTCCCCGGTAATTGCAGGGTCCATTTCACTAATGAGAACCTGGCTACTGATCATCTCTTCAATAAACGATATTGCTTCTTCTGCTGATACCTCCTGCTGCGCTACCAGCAAATCCACTATTTCGTGGATACGGGCCCCAGAGCTGGTTCGCTCCAGTACAGCATCAAGGTATTCCGAATGCAGCACTGAACTGATTTGATGAACCCGTCGTCCTTTTTGATACCTGTACTCAATATACCGTACTTCGTTTCCTATCCGGTAGGCGCTGTTGTTGGGGAAAAACGATAACCTTTCTTGTATCACTGGTAAAGAAGATAATTGCTGCCCCAATGCGCAGAGGTAATGCATATCGAGCCTGGTACTCCGAAAGAACTTATCGGCTGATAAAGTGATATGAGATTGCTCATCGCCCCACCTTGCCAATGAGCATCCGGAGAACAAGCCAAATGGCGTACAACGGCTATACATCCGCTGATAATACTTAATAAGAGACGTTCTTATCTTTTTGATCTCCTTTTTATCGGTTAGTTCACCTTTTATCAGCCTGGTACATTCTGCATATAAAACCGGGGAAGCCAGGTAAACTGCTTCCATAAAAAACTGGTCATCGATCAATGCATCTGCCTTTGCCTCATCCAGCAGGTTGATAAAAGGTAATGCGGGTGTACGCAGCACCAGCCTATCTAAAAAAGTAAATGGTAGTTCGATAGCAGACTGACTCATAATAACAGCGACCGGCTC
>JAEUVL010000756.1 GCA_016786965.1 Chitinophagaceae bacterium | reverse complement strand
CTATCCGCCGCATGACCCGGCGAATGATGTGGCGGTACTATTCATTGAAACGAGCGGCTGTCTGCCGATGTGTGGTCACGGTACGATCGGCACTATTACGATCGCTATTGAGGAAGGATTGATACAACCTAGCACACCGGGTATAGTGAGGATGGAGGCTCCTGCGGGACTGGTGAATATTGAATATGCGATGGATAATAATAAATGCACGAGTGTGAAATTGACAAATGTGGCTTCTTTTCTGCATTCGGCCGAACTGGTGGTGGATTGCCCGGAGCTGGGAGAGCTGGTGGTGGATGTTTCTTATGGCGGTAATTTTTATGCTATTGTGGAGGTGCAGAAAAATTTTAAGGGGTTGGAGCATTATGCGGCTGATAAACTGATCGCCTGGGCGAGGGAGTTGCGGAAGAATATCAATGCCAGGTATACATTTATTCACCCGGAGGATGATACGATCAAAGGATGTTCGCATATACTATGGACAGGCGCTGTGCTGGACAAATCATCTACTGCGAGGAATGCGGTGTTTTACGGTGATAAGGCCATTGACCGTTCTCCCTGCGGCACCGGTACTTCTGCCCGCATGGCGCAATGGTATGCTAAGGGTGCATTGAAGAAAGGGGATGCTTTTATACATGAGAGCATAATCGGCAGTAAATTTACGGGAAGGATAGAGGAGGAGTTGGTGCTGGCTGGTAAACCGGCTATCCGTCCTTCGGTGGAAGGCTGGGCTAAAGTGTATGGCTATAATACTATTTGGATCGATAAGGACGATGATCCGTATGCGTACGGATTCCAGGTGATTTAAATTGACTACTATGAGGAAATTGTTTTTTGTTATCGGGGTTTTATTCGCATCGGCAGGGCTGGCGCAGGACAGGGCGCTGCAATTGGACAGTTTATTTTCCCAACTGCATAAGGAGCAAAAATTTTATGGCAATGTACTGATCGCTGAAAAAGGTGCTGTGGTGTACCAGAAGAGTTTTGGCAAAGCGAATATTACTACTAATACTGATCTGACAGCGAATTCTGTTTTTGAACTGGCTTCTGTTTCAAAACAGTTTACGGCCATGGGCATCATGCTGCTGCGGAAGCAGGGCAAACTCAGCTATGAGGACAGCCTGCGGAAATTCATTCCTGAACTGCCGTATCAGCATATTACTATCCGGCAATTGCTGCATCATACATCGGGGCTGCCTGATTATATGGAGCTGTTTTCAAACAATTGGGACACGACCAAGATCGCTACTAATAAAGACATGATCAACCTGCTGGCTACCCATCAACCTGCGATCTTGTTTGCTCCGGGTGAGAAATGGGAGTACAGTAATACCGGATATGCTTTGCTGGCGAGCATCATTGAAAAGGTATCGGGTATGGAGTTTGGCGCTTACCTGCATAAATATATTTTTAAACCATTGGGTATGAAAAGCACCATGGTGTTTCGCCGGCGCTTTGAGAAAAAGCAATTGCCTGATTATGCTTATGGCTATGTGTTTGATGATAAAAGCAAAAAATTTGTATTGCCTGACAGTCTTCCGGCTACTGCGAGCATGGTGTATTGCCTGGATGGTATAGTGGGGGATGGTACGGTGAACTCAACTACTGGTGATCTGCTGATATGGGACCAGGCGTTATACACTTCTAAGTTGTTGCCGGCAGATATGTTGCAGGAAGCTTTTGTGCCGGGTGTGCTGAATGACGGAAAGAAAACTAATTATGGATTTGGCTGGGGAATACATGATTTGAAAGGCATTGGTAAAACGGCTAGCCATACGGGTGGATGGCCGGGGTACAATACATTAATTGAAAGGCATCTTGATGCTAACAGAACGATCATTGTTTTAAAGAACCATGAACGGCAGGGTTTGGTGGTGCAGAAGGTCAGGAATATACTTTATGGTATTAAAGAGGAAGTGAAGAGAGGCATTGCTGTTCAATCCGACTCCCTGACGCAATATGTGGGTGAGTATGAACTGGCGCCGGGTTTTTCAATTACTATTACGGTGGAGCAGGATAAAATATTTGCGCAGGCGACGGGCCAGGAGAAGTTTGAATTGTTTTCGGAAAAGACTGATTGGTTTTTCCTGAAAGTGGTGGAGGCGAAGATCAAGTTTGTGCGGAACAGCGTTGGTGCGGTAACCAGTATGACCTTATACCAGGACGGCCAGGAAGTGGAAGGTGCAAAAATCAAGTAAGCATGAT